>NZ_JBAQPS010000046.1:0-20570 GCF_049305995.1 Sulfuricurvum sp. | reverse complement strand
ATGAAGGACCAAAAGGTGGCCCAGGAATGCAAGAGATGCTCGCCCCTACCGCTCTTATCATGGGGATGGGATTAGGTGAGAGCGTTGCCCTCATCACGGATGGACGTTTTTCGGGTGCAACTCGCGGTGCCTCTATCGGTCACGTAAGCCCTGAAGCGGCTGAGGGAGGTCTCATCGCACTTATCGAAGACGGTGATGAGATCGAACTCGATGTTGATACCCATCTTTTGCAACTCAATGTGAGTTATGAAGTGCTAGAGCAACGCCGTCTTCACTGGAAACCGATCAAAAAAGAGATCGCTTCTAAATGGCTCAAACGCTATAGCCTCCTTGTCTCCAATGCCTCAAATGGTGCGGCACTTAAAACTGAATTGTAATCGCTTCGTCACCGAACGGTAATCTTTCAACTCTACACTCTCATTTATGAATGAGGGTGTACTTAATTACCGTAGCGTGTTTATCTCTGATCCCCATTTGGGGACGCGTGATGCTCAGTCGGATCGTCTTCTCGAATTTATCCGTAATGTCGAATGTGAACATCTTTATCTTGTTGGAGATATCATAGATGGATGGGAACTTCGTCGAAATTGGCGTTGGAGTCAAGCGCAATCGGATGTTCTTCAAAAAATACTTCGTAAAGCCCGAAAAGGGACAAAAATCTTTTATATTATTGGCAATCACGATGAATTTTTACGCCCTTTCTTGCCGATGGTGATGGGAGACAATATCATTATTACGCATGAAAAAGTCCATAAGAGTATCGCTCTTATATAGAACGCTTAGGCAGTTTTAACGTGATTCGTCCGCAGGAATGTTCGCCTCATCGCTTGTATGAGATTTTACAAGTTCATACTTCATGAAGCAGGGTATATTCGGGGATAATTTTGTGAAGTTCTTTTGGAACGTTATGAGCATGTACCAGAGAATCGATTGCAGTATTAAGTGCAGGGATGGGATACACAGATGAGCGGGCAATCATAATCGATTGAAAAGCAGTTTGCTGTTCACTCTCATCCATTAAGAGCTCTTCATAGAGTTTTTCTCCCGGTCGTAAGCCAGTATAGACAATTTCTATCGGCTTTGTTGCGTAAAGTTTGATCATGGTATTGGCTAAATCTGTAATTTTGACGGGTTTTCCCATATCAAGAATAAAAAGCTCTCCCCCACGAGCGATAGATGCTGCTTGGAGGACAAGTTGGCATGCTTCGCTGATCAGCATAAAATAGCGCTCGACATCGGGATGGGTAATGGTAATGGGTCCTCCTGACTCAATTTGGGATTTAAATTTGGGGATAACACTTCCACTGGAACCCAATACATTTCCGAAGCGGACAGCGACGATTTCACTGTTATGAGAATTGACGTTTTGGGCATAGAGTTCCACAACCCGTTTGGTTGCTCCCATGACATTCGTAGGGCGAACCGCTTTATCGGTGGAGATAATGACGATTTTTGGGACATCATGTGCTATGGCACTATCGATAACATTTTTACTCCCGATAATATTATTCATAACGGCAGCATGTGGGTTGTATTCACATAAGGGGACATGCTTGTAGGCAGCGGCATGAATGACAATATCGGGCTTATTTTTTTGGATGATAGTGTCTAATGTTGTATAGTCGAGAATATTGCACAAATGAAGCTCGGCTGTGGGGAGTTTTTCACCAATTTGGTAGAGATTGTATTCGCTGTGATCAATCAGTATCAAAGAAGATGCGCCAAAGCGGTGACATTGTAATGAAACTTCACTACCGATACTTCCCCCTGCACCGGTGATGAGGACACTTTTTCCTTGGATAAAATTTTGGATCGTTTGAGTATCAAGGTCTTTTGGATGGCGGGCTAGGAGCTCTTCGATAGAGAGATCTTCGATTTTATTGATACTCTCTTGGAGAAATCGTGAGCGTTTGATTTCACGAATACCGCAATTTTCCAGTTTATCATATATATTCCAAAGGTATTCATTTGGGAGCAGCCCATCGATAATGACAGTAGAGATCATTTTTTCACGGATTATCAGAGGCAGATCATTCATACCGTAAATTTTAATATTGCCTAGATGGGAGCCGATCATATTGAGATTTTTATCTTGTACGGCGATGATTGCTATCGGATAGTAATCTCGCGATGTGGTCAGGGTACTTTTGATGAGATTCGCAGTATCAGAGGAGATACCGATTAAAAGAGTTGGCTTTAAAATATGTGAACTTGATTTAAATCCGAGCACAATCCGCTTTAGAAATCGAATTCCTCCTAAAAATACCAGTGAGAGAAAAAGATCGATCACAATCACGCTTCGAGGAAACGGGGCAAAAAGTATTGGAAATACTAAATGAATAGATGCGAGGGTTAGGTAGACGATAAAGAGAGCCATAAAAAGGTTTTTTGCTTCGGTAAGGGAGTAAAACCGCCAAACAATGGTGTAGTTTTTGAATCGGTGGATAAAAAAAAGTTTCAATAGGATCAGAGTTGCCGCAACATTCAAAAAAGGGTCTAAAAATAGTGAAGGGATCTCAAAATTAAAGCGTAAAAGGTAAGCGATATAGAGGGTGAAAAGGGATAATACACTATCGGTTAGCAGAAAAAAAATGACCCTTTTGAGACTGTTTGGACGGAGCCACTCTGTCATATAATGACCTTTTTAAGAATAGAGCAAACACGGAGTACATCGTCATATTCCATCTGTGTACCGCTAGGGAGGCATAGCCCTGTTTCAAATAAGGTTTGTGATGTGCCGTTCTCAAGTGACAATGTATTTTTAAACAAAGGCTGAAGATGCATCGGTTTCCAGAGAGGTCGGCTTTCGATGTTATACTCTTCCAGTGCAAGACGAATCTTTTCAGGTGATGTGTTTGCAAATGTGAGGGTACTCAACCAGCGATTTCCGACCGAATTGTTTAATTCAGGCATAAAAGCAATCTCCTGAATATCTTCTAGAGTTTCGTGGTACCACTCAAAAATTTGTCGCCGTTTTTGGATACGTTTTTCTAAAACTTCCATTTGAGCCACCCCGATGGCAGCTAAAATATTACTGAGCCGATAGTTGTAGCCATATTCAGTGTGTTCATAATGAGGTGCATCATTTCGAGCTTGTGTGGAGTAAAAGCGAGCTTTGTCGATAAGCTCTTTGTGTGGTGATACGAGCATTCCTCCACCGGATGTGGTGAGAATTTTATTTCCGTTAAAGCTGTAAATTCCGAATGTACCGAACGTACCGCTTTGTTTGTCTTTATAGGTTGTTCCGAGACTCTCCGCCGCATCTTCGATCAAATAGATACCATGAGCATCACAAATAGAAATTATCTTATCCAGATCAGCGCATTGTCCATAGAGGTGTGTGAGGATAAGGGCTTTTGGTTTACTCGGTGCTTTATGAATCGCCTCTTCTAGCAGATCGGGATCGAGATTCCAGCTTTTGGTATCACTGTCGATGAAAAACGGTACCGCATTTTGGTAGAGGATTGGGGCAATAGAGCCAATAAACGTGAACGTAGAAGCTAAAACGATATCTCCATTCCCAATACCCAAAACCCGAAGCGCGAGATGGAGTGCGGCGGTTGCGCTAGAGAGGGCGAGAGCATTAGGTGTTTTTGTGAGGTCGCGGATACTTTCTTCAAAACGATCTACCATCGGTCCAAGCGGAGCAATATAGTTGCTCTCAAATGCTTCAGAAATATAGGATTGTTCTCGTCCACTCATATGGGGAGGGGAGAGAAAAAGGCGTGATTGACTCATGGTTAGACTTTGAGTTTGTAGACTTTACTGAGCGGATCGAGGATGATCGGTTCAAAAAGCTTAGGATCATATCGCTCAAAGACAAACATTTGGATATAAGATGAGTTGAGATAAAAATCATCCAAAATTAAAAACCGTCCATAGCTTCCCATAAAAATGATATTGAGACCTTCTGAAGCAAATTGTTGTTGATCAACTTGAAGTTTTTGATGTTGGTCATAACCGATTTGGTAAAAGCTTTTAATTGGGACTTCTTGAGTACCGAGTTTGAGGATATTTTTTTCTTTGATAATGCTAAGACCGTTTCCAAGTTCTACAGTTTTGCCGGTATCTTGAAACTGTTGTGACATGTAAAAGAAAGGTTGCTGCATAGTATTATCGGGATTTTTAAGATCAAGATAACTAAAGAGGGTAACGGTAGGAAAGATATCCATCATCCGAAGGGGAAGATAGAGATAGATATCTCGTGTTGGTTTAGGAAGAGGCACCGAATTGAGTTGGAGATGAACCATCAAATCATCGACAGAATCGGTTTTGTAGGTTTTGAGTATTTCGGCGATAATTTCAGGTTTATTATTTTGGTAGCCGTTTTCGGTGTATTCAACACTTAGCCGTGCCATGAATGCCGCATTTTGTTGGGGCTGAGTTAAAACAAAACTCGCAGGATAATTCACGTCTCCACTGTGCTTTCCGCCATCGACAAGTGTTTTGACATCACTGTAATAGCGGATCGGATAACCATAATCCCACCATGAGATAACATAATCTTCTTTATTTGAAAGCGTACCAAGTTTCTCAAGCACGGAGACCTCTTTTGCGGTAAATACGGTCGGTGTCATGTATTCACGAATGTGAAGATAGTTAGGGTAAAGTGCTACGCCGCTAAAAACAACCAAGACGATAACACGAAACCATTCTTTTTCTATCGGACGGGTGATGAGCATTAGTACATAAGCAAATCCGATAGCCATTGGCACTACCGCATAGATAGTAAAACGTAACCCTGCATTCATCGCGATAAACCCTAGCCCAACTAGGGGTAATGTAATCAGTAACGGTCGATAAGCGATGATTGCTGCGCCATAACCGAGCAATCCTAAAACAAACGTAATCGGATGACCGCTGATTCGCTCGGCAAAAACATTAAACGGAATATTGCCCGCTTCACGAACGGTTTGGGCAACATTATAAAAATGGAGACCTGAATTATCGGAGATACTTTCACGGAAAACATACCCTTTTAGCTGCCCCCATATTGGATCAATCCCCCCTGTGAAAAAATAAAGGGAAACGATCGCAATAAAGAGACCCCAAAACCATTTTTGATCAAGAGCAGGTTTGTAATGGAAAAAAGTAAAAATAGCGAGTGCAATTGCTATTTTGGTCCAAATAGGGAGGGATAGAATACCAATGATAATAAAGAGAGAAATTTTATAAAAATAGTGATTACGACGCTCAAAAAGGAGAGCATATAAAAGTGTCGTCACCAAGATTGCCGTATTAAGCGAATAACTTTGTGGATACCACCATTGGGTAATCGCAAAAGTGAGGGTGATCGGAAGCAAGAAGCGGTTACGCTGATGGGTGATTGCTAGAATAATAGCATAGATGGCAAATAGAGGCAGTACGATGGTGAGCATATCGGTATCATAATAACCCGTCATGGTTCGGTTGTAATAACTATGGGTGATACTGGCTAAAAGTGCAGCGATAAAACCGATCCCCGTTTGTCCTAAGGTTCTGCCGATTAAAATGATTGGAATAATAATGAATGAACCGATGAAAGAGGGCATGTATAGGATCAAAGTTTCAAAATGAACAGGGATAATTTTTGAAAGCCATGCTGTTAAAAGTGATATTGGTTCATTAATCGGAGAGAGATCATTGGGTTGATGATCCCCTTTTAAAATATCTCGTGCCCCCTCGGCAAAAAAATAACCGTCATTGGTATTGATCATTAGCTCATTATTGTATTTGAATTGCTTCACTCCTTGAAATTCTGAAACCCAGATAAAGCGCATGGATAGGGAAAAGATATACGCAGTAATGATGAGTAAAAGAGTTAACTTAATCCCGACATGTTTTTTTGGCAGTTTGAGTATATCCATGGCTGTTTTGCCTTTATAGTTATGTTTTGAATGTTTTAATAAAATAAAATTATGTAGTGTATCAAAAAGGTTCTTTTAGATTAATGTAGTGCAACTGGTTTTGTATGATTATGTACCATCAGCATATTACTCTGAATTGAACGTTGAATGATGCTCCCCATACCTATGATACAGTTTTCTCCGATAGTTATCCCTTGTTTAATCATAACTCCTGCGCTGATCAGGGTATTTTTTCCGATAATGCTCTCTCCACCTATGAAAGCTTGCGGAGATACAGTGGTGTTTTTGCCGATATGGGCATCATGTCCAATTAAACTGGCGGTATTGATAATCACATGAGCATCTATTCTAGCATCGCATGAAATGAGTGCATTATGTGCAATATATGTCCCTTCTGCAATAGTAACATTAGTACTAATGCGTGCATAGGGTGAAATAAGGGTAGCAGAAGGAATGCAATTCTTGTCCAAAAAATGGATGATTTTAGCCCTATTGGCAACCCCAGTCTGGTTGATCCCTCCAAATGCAATATGTACATAGTCAAACGTATCACGCTTAGAAAGCAGTTCATCAAGATACCCGAGATGGGGATATGCAATAAGATTATTATGCTCTGCAAAGATACCAATGATCTCAAATCCGTTTAAAAGAGCCACCTCTATAATCTCTTTTGCAAATCCGCCACCCCCGATTATGGCAAGCCGTTTTTTCATAATAGTGTTCGTCCTCCATCGATAATAATATTTTGACCCGTGATCCAGCGGGCACTATGACTTAGTAAAAAGATGCAGGCTGATGCTACATCTTCAGGGTGACCTTCTCCTAGCGGGTACTCTTCTTTGATTTTCGTAAAAAATTCATCATTATAGACATTGGGTGCATGTTGGATGATTTCGGTTACAATAAAGCCGGGTGAAATAGCATTGATCCGAATATTTTGTTTAGCTGTTTCGACGGCGAGAGATTGAACAAGGGAGTTGACGGCTCCTTTAGTCGCGGAGTAGTTCCCCAACCCGCTATTGCCTTGAATTGCGGCTATGGAAGAGAGTATTACGACAGATGCATTTGCAGTACATATCCGTTTATCACAGAACCCTTTTGTCAGCATAAGTGCCCCGAAATAGTTGATATCAAACATTGATTTAGCTTCACTAAGGTCGAGTACTTTAAGGGGGGTGACTCCGCCAATTCCTGCAGAATGGACGAGACCGGCTAATTTGCCGTATTTTTTTGCACATTGTTTTATGAAATCAGGGATTTCTTCTAGAGAGGCTGACAAATCAAACGGTTCGATAAAAAAACGCTCAGGCTCAATTGCTTCATTGCGTGAGAGATTGAGTTTATCACTATTTCGAGAAACAGCAATAACAGAGCCACCAAGAGCGATGATTTTAAGAGCTATTGCTTTTCCAAGACCGCTTGAAGCACCGGTGACTAAAAAAACATTATCAGGATTAAATTGAATCATTTTTCGAACCTTTTCAGGGTTGTTTGAGTGTTTGAAAGGTCAAGAAGTACAGCTCCCATAGAATATCCTACGCCAAAACCGGCTAAAAGAGAACGCGGATGGCAACATTTTTCAGGAAGATCGGAGATTAACAAGGGGATAGAGACGCTAGAGCTATTGCCGTAGTGATCAATATTAATAGGTGTTTTATCGGTGATACCCATTTTATTCGCTAAAAAATCAAGCATAAAACGGTTGGCTTGATGAAAACAAAATACATTAATGGAGTCTGAAGTTTGATTTGATAATGTGTAAATATCTTCTAAAAGAGAAGGAACTTCATCAACAGTAAAATTAAAAATTTCAGTTCCGTTCATATACAGAGTTGATGCGGAAGTAATATTGCCACTTTCATCACTTTGTTTTTTATAAGAAGCTGCACATAGAGGTGAAGCAATGCCTCCATCAGGTATGATCAGATTTTTATACCCGCGTCCATCTGATTTAAGCACAAAGTAGCTTTTAGAATTATTCGATCGTTCACAAAGGGTCACACTGGCGGCATCACCGAAAAGAAAAGCGGTTGATTTATTCTCAGGTTCGGAAATTTTTGAGATAGCATCTCCATCAAATAAAAGGATACGTTTGATATCAGAGGCAGTTTCAAGCAGAGCAAACGCTTGTGATAGACCGTAGATATATCCCGAACATCCTTGATTGATATCAAATGCCAAAGCATCTTTTTTGAGACCTAGTATGCCGTGTAAGACATTTGCTGTCGTTGGAAGTCTATATTCAGGAGTCTGTGTTACGACAATGAGTGCATCGATGCTTTGCGGATCAATGGTTTTGAAAACTTCCTGTACTGCTTGAATATAAAGGGGTAACAGGGAAGTATTTTCATCAAGAATATAGCGTGTTTCGACCCCAGTCATTTTAATAATCTTTTTTTTAGTTTTGTCATCAAACGGAAGGTCGTAGTTACTTATTTTTTGATTTGGAGTTACCGTGACGATCTGTCTAATAGTTGCATGAGTGTAAGTGATTTTCATAATGCTTCGTCTTTAATGAGAGCTTCATAGTATTGGTGAAAAACAAGAATCCGTTTTTCTTGAGCGTTATAGATATACTGAGCGGGCAAAGCGGTTCCTTTTTGAACGAGTTCACAAATACGGGCATCTTCAGTAAAGATTTGACGATTCAGGTGTGCTATATTGTCATAAAATGCGGCGTATTTGGTTTGTGTGGCATAGGTACGGCTAGAAAATGCCGTCTCTGTAGGTATTTTCGGATAAAAATTCTGAAATGCGTAAGAATACCCAAACGTAGAGGAGATCATGGAAAAAGGGAAAAGATAGAGGCTGAAATAGCACTCGTTGCGATATTTGTTGTCAAAAAGGGTATGAAGTTTTAACAGTTTGGTATGCACTTTCGTATTTCCCAACGGTGATTCCCATAACGAATTGGTTTTATCAAATGTAACCGTCCCATCTGTAGGTTCCAGAGTTCCAAGCGAAGTCGGATGAACGGAAGACACATGATAGTTTTCGAGGGCATTTTCGAGCGAAATTTTCCAATTAGAAGAAAAAGGTTGGTCATTATCGTCAATAAGGCGGGAGACATCATGCGAGATGGTTTCAAGCATATCCCAAAAAGAACCGAGTTGCTCTCTCAATGTAGAAGAAGGTGCCGGTGAGAAAAAAATAAAATTGCCGCAGAAATCGATCTTATACGTATTCAGTGCAGCAGATGCGACTTCTTCTTTATTGAAAAGTTTGCGATTGGGGACAACACATTTCCCTTCTCCGAAGCGCCATCCGTGATAGGGGCACAAGAGCTCTTGCGAACCGTGAGAATCTTCGATAAGCAAACATCCTCTGTGGGGACAGCTGTTTTCAAAAGCGATAATATTCCCGTGGTCGTTATAAAGGACGATATCATGTCCACCTGCCTGAATACGTCGAAAGTCATTCGATTTTGCCAGCTCAGAGCGGTGTGCTCCAAAATGGTAAAAGTGTTCGAAGAGTATTTCGCACTCTTTTTCATAGGTTAATGGAGTAGAATAATCTGCTTGGGAGATCATCCTTAGATGCCTGATAGCGCTATGATATCCCCAACACTTTGGCATTGTTTGAGTTCATCAAGCGATACTTTTTTACTGAGCTTTTTATCAAATAAAGCGATGATACTGATAAAAGCTAACGAGTCCCAATCTTCAAGCGAAGCAAGTGCTGTTTCTTCATTTAAACTTCCCTCATCCACTTGGAGAATGTCTTCAATTTCGGTTATTAAATCTTGTTTAGTCATTTTTAATCCTCGTTAGGTTTATAGGTCAAAATCGTAGCAGCCCACGAATAACCGACGCCAAATGATACAAGCATCACTCTATCATTTTCCTTAACGGTTTTAGTTCGCATAAGCTCAGAAAGGACGATGGGAATGGTGGATGAGACAGTATTCCCGGTATCTTCCATACAGATTGAAAATTTTTCTTCGGGGATGCCAATTTTATCACGCAAATGGGTCAGCATAAAACCGTTTGCCTGATGGAAAACGAAATGATCAATCTTATCCATAGAGAGGTTGTGTTTAGTCAGTATAGCTGTGACAGCTTGAGGAACATGTTCGAGGGTAAAGGAAAACACTTCTGAGCCATTCATATGGAGGTTGTTTTCGCTGCGGACATTGCCCGAATCGTCTTGGTGCTCGATGGAGGTTTGTGGATTTTTCGGGTATTTTAAACCGCTGGTTTTGACGCATATGTTTTGCGCACCACTGCCGTCGGTACCAAAAATAAATTGCCCGATATTCTCCACGTCATTTTGTTCCAATAGGGTTGCGCTTGCACCATCCCCGAAAATTGAGCGGTTGGCACGATCCAGCGGATGAATGTATTTGGTATAGGTGTCGGTTGTAACAATCAGGATAGTGTGTGCCTGATGGGTAGCCAAAAGCCCTTTTGCGAGAGAGAGGGCATAGACATATCCGGTACATCCTTGATTGATATCGACAGCGCCAATCGCATTCGGCAAGCCCAATCGGTGTTGTAAAATTCCGGCATTGCCCGGAATGACGAAATCGGGGCTTTGGGTACAGTAGAGGATATAGTCGATGGCAGTTTTGTCGATGTCATAGTCGGTAAATAGTCTTTCACACCCTTTGAATGCAAGATCAAGCGCAGTTTCTTCCGGTGCGCTGACATGCCGTTGGCGTATTCCGGTTTTGGCAAAGATTTTTTTAGAGGGCCATCCAAGTGCTTCAAAGGTCTGATTATCTTCGGTTTTTGAAGGAAGATAATACGATATTTTCATTTTTTTCCCTTACTACCGGTAAACTTTTCCATGGTTGCTTCTCCTGCTTGCGATATCCCTTCTTTGATAAAAACCTTTGCAAAAGTACGATAAAAGATTTTAAAGTCGAAGGCAAACGATATATTGTCGACGTATTCAATATCATATCGAAATTTTTCTTCCCAGCTAATCGCATTGCGTCCGTTTATCTGAGCCCATCCGGTGATGCCGGGTTTGACATCATGCCTTCGTGCTTGCTGCAAAGTATAGAGCGGCAAATATTCCGGTAAGAGAGGACGCGGTCCGATAAAACTCATTTCACCCTTGAGAACATTGAGCAGTTGGGGGAGCTCATCGAGGCTGAGGCTGCGGACCCATTTGCCGACTCCTCGAAGACGCAGCTCATCACTGAGAAGTTCTTCGTTAATATCTCGCGTGTCACTCATGGTGCGGAATTTATAAATAGTAAAAATTTTTCCATGCAGCCCCGGTCTGCGTTGTGTAAAAAGGACAGGTCGACCCATAGTGAATACAATTAATAGTGCGATTAACGCAATTAATGGAAGGGCTAAAATCAATAAAGTTACAGCCAACAGTTGGTCAAATAATGGCTTAATAAGATTAACGTACATGCTGCAATCCATACACTTCGAGATGTTTTTCAACTATTGTAACGATATCAAACTCCCGCACCGCTTTGAGACGGCTCTCTTTGCCCATCTTTTTACGGAGATTTTCATCTTTCAAAAGGTGCTCTATCGCTTCAGCCAGCGCGAGTGAATCTTTGGGAGGGACGATTAAACCGTTCACTCCGTTATCGACTGTCTCTCTGCATCCTACAACATCAGTGGTAACGATTGGCAGCCCCATACTAGCAGCTTCCATGGAGGTGCGCGGCAGCCCTTCGCGATAAAAGCTCGGCAGAACAAAAATATCACTTTGGGATAGAATATGGCGAATATTGGTTTGATGTCCAAAGTAGTGTATGGAGGATTGTTCTTGCATAAAAGCTTCAGTAACACTAAATGGATTTCCTTCATCGGGTGAACCTACATATTGGAATGTGACCTTCGGAAACTTTTTCGTGAGAATTTTTGCTGCTTCAATAAACTCCAATACTCCTTTGTGTTTAAGGGCACGAGCTATCATGGTGACTCTAATCCACTCATTTTCTTTTGGCAAAGGCTTCCATTCATTAGTATCTATTCCTACCCCTTTGATGATAAATATTTTTTCAGGATTAATGATTTTTTTAGAGATTAGATAAGTAGGGTCGTCCTGATTGACGAACATAACGGTATCGGAGAGTTTAAAGATACGAGTGTAGAGAAGTTCAATGAGAGTACGAATAGCACGGCTTTTGAAATCATTTTCGAGATAAAAACTTCCCAACCCCTCTACGAGATTGATGATACGGGGAACTTTTGCCAATCGTCCTGCGATAGTGCCGTAGATATTAGGTTTGGCAGTAAAAGTATGGAGGATATCGAGCTTTAAAGGAGTGATCGCTTTGTAGATATTGCGGATAGCACGGATCTCTTGAACTGGGTTTAGACTTGAACGCTCAATTTCATATGGAATATGAGTAATGCCGTGTTTGGAAAAGGATTCGCTGATTTCACCTGAGGGGCATATCGCATACACCATATGACCTTGACGTACCAACTCCTGCATGACCGGCAGACGAAAAAGCCAAAGGTTGTAATCGAGATGGGAGAGGAAGCCGAAGGTCATTTTTTTGATTTTACTGAAAAAATGGAATCAATAAAATTTTTATAAATCGGGAAATATTTTTGTATTGAAAAATTATAAGCATTTTGGAGAGCATATTCCGAATATTCAGTGTAAAGAGCCGAATTATTATAAAGCTGTGTGATTGCATCAATCCATTCATTTTGCTTTTTAGGTAAGAACCCGTTCATCCCTTCTTGGATAATAGTCCGATTTTCTCCGACAGGGCTTGCTACCGATGGCAATCCTGCCGCTTGGTATTGGATCAGTTTAAACCCTGATTTCCCTTGGCTAAAGGGATCAGTACTTAGGGGCATAATACCTACATGAGATTGTTTAAGAAGGGTAGCTTCTGTTTCACTAGACCAGTCATAAAACTTCATAGATACACCGGGTATTGCTCTATTTTCCAATGTTTTGGAAGCAATGATAATAAGATCGTAATTAAGAGTTTTTGCAAGAGTTTGAAATACAGAGGCAAAAGCTTCAATATAGCGATAGGTGATGGGACTGCCAATCCATACTAGTGAGAAACGGTCAAACTTGTGTATAGCTACATTTTGATAGGATTCAAGATTAATGACTGTTGGAATTTTAATGACATTGGGGTTGAGTTTTCTCACATACTCTTCAAGATAATCATTTCCTACAATAACAGCGGCAGCATTTTCGACAAGATAATCATATTTTTTTTTGAGCATTTTTTTCCCACGATAGTCTTCCCATACGTTATCATCATAATCAAGAATATAATTTTTATCTTTTAAAAACCATTTTTCAATTCCATAGGGAAGATAAGGGAAAAGTTCACGTTCGATAATCAAGTTGTCCGAAGAACGCAATACCGCAAAAAATCTTTCGCAGTAAGATAAGAAAATATGTAGTTTGTTTTTTGGTTTTTTCGCGAATAAATTATTAAGATAATGAATATCCATGAAGGAGTTAATTTCTATATTGTAATTCAACTCTGCAAGACGAGAGGCAAATGCAAAACTGCGATATCGGCTGGTTGCCCCTTGTGTCGGATATTTGGTAAAAAAGGAGAGATTAGTCATATTGAATCGATTTTCCCATATTTTGCTTTTGTAAAATCTCTTATTGCATAGATATATGCTTTTAGCTGTAAGAAACGATCAGGCTCAAATATGAAACATTTGAAAATATCTTTACAAGATCTAAGTATATCAACTATAACCCATTTGGGAAAATGAAAAAAATATTTTTTCCAAACATATAAGGCATTACGCAAACGATAATATTTTCGAATGGGTGAATGATTTGTTATATATGAATGAAAACCAAAAAAATTGATTCGTTGAAAATTCCCAAGTTTGTGTATCATTTTTGCAGTTGGGACTCTTAGAACTTTATAGCCAAGCAGATTACATCTCAAAGAATATTCAAAATCGACATAATCGATAAATAGTTTTTCATCATGTAACCCTATAGCAGGAGTGAGAGAAAGACGTAACAATGAGCCGGATGTTATTGCGGTTAAACTTTTCTGGAGCACATTTGGAATATTTAAGTAAACGGGATCATCTGGATCTTTATAAATGGCACCTGCTATAAAAGCAGAAGAATCGTTTTCGAGGGCTGCTATTAAAAAACTGACACATTTTGATTCTATTGTACTGTCTTGATCTATCAAGAAAGCGTAGGTATAGGTTTCTTTTAATGCGTATGTAATCCCCATGTTTAGAGCTGTGGCAATGCCGAGGTTTTGGTTATTGAAGGTATAAGATATTTTGGGAGGGAAGCCTTTAACAATTTTTTCAACTAAATCTATATTGGAATTTGGTGAGTTGTCGATTATAAAAAGTTTGTCTACCTCCTCGAGGTATGTCAGAATATTCTGTAGGGATATTTCTGTTGGATGGTAATAAACGACAATTGCGGCAACTTTTTCAGTCATTATTTTGCTTTTGTATCAAACTTTGATAGGCTAGATAAGTCTGTTGAGCTGTATATTCCCATGAAAATCTTTTATCGCATTTTTGTATAAGTGTTTGTGACTCCAAAGATAATAAAACAGCTTCTTTGATCGATTCTGTATCATAAGGATTACATACGAATACATCTCGATCGATTCTGTCTTGGAAATAGGTGTAAACAGGGCAAAATTGTTTTTTGGACACAACTATTTTAAGCCCGCTACATAGTGCTTCTATTGAACTTAGTCCTGTTGTTTCACTGAAAGATGGGAGCACATGCGCATGCGCACTGTTGAAAATTTTAACAAGTTCATTCTGAGGAATATGATTGGCAATAAGAGTAAAATTTCCTCTTTCTTGTCCGATTTGTTTAATCAAATTTGCATAATGTTGGTCTTGACCTATTTTACCGATCAAAATAATATGGATATCCGTATGGTAAAAAAGAGCTCTTATTAAGGAGAGTTGGTTTTTAATGGGTTCAATTCTGGCCGCACATACTACCGTTTTTGGAATAATATTTTTTTGAAGAGGCTTGACAGATTTAAAAATGTTCATATCAATAGCATTAAAAATGATTTTTGAGTGCATAAACTTTAGTTGGGTATAGTGCTCTAATTGTGTAAGTTCTTCTATAGAGTTAGGAAGTAAGAGGTGTACTTCGGCCAGTATATCCATAATTTTATTTTTATAATGAGAAGAAGTGCTATAAGGTTTTCCAATTACAAATGCACTGATTTTTGAAAGAGCACGGTGAAATTTTTTGTAAATTTTATAAAATTTGCCAAATTGATAAAATTTGAATTTTGACATATGAATAATGAATAATGCGTCACTCAAATCCCAAAAAATTGGGGAAAGGATAATGATTTTACCTGCTTTTTTTGCATTTGAAACAAATGCTAGTGTTTGATCGACCGTTCTAATATTGAAAATATGAACAATGGTAGCATCAGAGGAGAAGATTTCTTCAAGCGAGAGTGCGATATCAATTGAAACAGGAAAGGATGATTCCAGATATTCCTTTGTCTTGAGCATTTGAATAGTATCGCCGCCGGGATTGGTTAAGCAGTCTGAACGATTACAGTACAGAATATTGATTTTTTTAGCGTTCATGAGAATATTTTTTGATCAAGAAATAAATAGTTTTTAAAACTGAAGATGGGGCTATGGAAAGAAGAAAGATAAGTGAACTGGGAGCCTTGGTAACAAACGGAAAGTAATCTTTATACAAAAAATAATCTTTTATGCTAAAGAGTTGATCCATACGCAAACCGTAAAGGCTTTTTAAAGAAATTCCCGATTCCCGAATACATTTCAATTTTGTATTATTATTGTAAATCGGAGGAAGCGAGAGAAGGACGTCCGTCCATTTTTGAAGAAAAATATTGAGGATTCTATCTGTATAGGGATTAATAATTTTTTCATTAGGTGGAGATTGAACCAAAGGGAATGAATGCCAATAAACATAAAAAGTTGATTGTGTTGCCAAATAGTCGAATACAATTGCAGTTTGTATAAAATTGGTATTATAATAGGTACTAAACTTAGCTTTTTTAATGAGTTCAGCACTAAAAATCAATGTACTCATCCATGTCATTGTATACCAAAGGTCATTTAATAATGTATTGTGATTTTGGTATACCGCACTCATTAATAGGGGCTTTTTTAGAAGACTTTGGTTGTAATTTGTCCCATTAGTCACAATAAGATCAGCAGAATGGACGTTAATTAATTCAAGTATCTTTTTTATTCCGTCGTTAATAATAAGATCATCATCGCCGAGTAGCCAGGAATAAGAGCATTCTGACATTTTTAAAACATTTTCAAAATTTTTATCTGCTCCTAAATTTTCTGTATTTTGGCGATAAAAAATAAAAGGGTAGACTTTTTTTGCTTCCATGACAATTTCAAAGGTATTATCAGAAGAATTATTGTCGGAAATATAAATGGGGACTTGGTCTATAATGAGATTGGGAATTATAGTAGACAATAATTCTTTTAAAACCATTGCGCGATTATATGTAGGTATACAAATGGCTAGTTTTTTATTCATAAAATAATCCTATAAAATCACTTGACTTTGTTTAATGGTGGATTTGATGAGTTTCAAGCATATATACCTGCTTGCACCCCTCTATCGTACTGAGCCGATGAGCGATAACAATCAATGTTTTATTCTCAGCAATTTTATAGATTTCTTCCATAATTTTGGCTTCGGTGTCGCTATCGAGAGCGCTGGTGGCTTCATCAAGGACTAAAATTTCAGGATTTCCATAGAGGGCGCGTGCGATGGCGATCCGTTGCCGCTGTCCACCGCTGAGTTTAATTCCCCCTTCGCCAACTATCGTATTAATTCCTTCGTGATGGGTTTCTAAATATTCTAAGATATTGGCTTTATGAAGAGATTCTTTGAGCTGAACATCGTCGATAGGTTTCCCGAAAGCAACATTATGGGCTACTGTATTGTCAAAGAGATAGATACTTTGCGGAATGTATCCAATTTTACTTCGCCAAGCTTTGATATTGGACTCATCCAATAGTGATCCATCTACACTGATCGTTCCACTTTTTGGTCGATAAAGTCCAATAATAAGATCAACCAGAGTTGATTTCCCACTGCCGCTTTCACCGATAAAGGCGATTTTATCCCCTTTATGGATAGTGAGAGAAATATCTTCTAAAATAGGCTTTTCGTCATTGTATTCGAAGTAGACATGATCTAGCTGTAAGGTATGGTCGAAATATATAGCGGTATCTTGAAGTTTTTCCGCATCATACATCAAATCGTTGTGGATAATATCGAGAGAACTTTTATGAAAAAGAATTTGATTATATCCGTTTAGAATACGGTTTGCTGATGGCATGAGTCGATACAGTCCTAAAATGAACATAGAGATAAGTGCCAAGGCTCCTGAAATATCGCTTTGATATTTATTCACGAGGTAAATAATCATAAAAATGATAATCCCAAATCCGAGAGCTTCTAAAAATAGCCGTGGAAAATGGTTGAGTGTTTCATTACGGATATTAGCTGCGGCATAGCCTGCACTGGCATGGTCGAATTTTTCGAGAATTGATTCGGTATTGGAGGTGAGTTTCATCATTTTAAAGTTACCGAGGCTGCTTTGGATAATCTCAAAAAACTTTTTTTGATGCTCTTCTCGTGAAACCCCTGCTTTTTTGATCGAACGTGAAACGGTGAAGACGAGCAACACGGCATTGACGATAAGGATCATACTGATGAGCAGTGTGATTTTCCAGTTGATATAAAGCATGATTGCATAAATAAATATGACAACAAATATCTCACTTAGCATCAGTAAAAGACCTGAAATAAGGGTTGTCATATTTTGGGCTTCGTTGATGATAGCTTTACTGAGATCGGCACTGTTTTTATCGATGAAAGAGCGATAGCTCATCCCCAAATAGTTTTCAAACAGTCGATAAGCAATGAGGTGATAACGTCCTTTTGAAAATTTGGCAAGCAGATAAAAATACCCTAGATTGAGCAGTGAACGTAAAAAATAAAAGACTAAAAGGGCTATACCGATGGCGATGACAAATTGGATGTCGTTGTCAAACCTGAAAAAGGTGTAGATCCGTTCTGTATAGACATTTGTGTGGATATGATCAAAATTACTGGCAATGTTGATAAAGGGGAGAATCGCGCTTACTCCGACCATCTCGATGAGAGAAACGGCGATGGAGATAACTATTAAGACGACAAGGAATCTTTTATCGTGTGATGTTAGGATAGAAAGAAGTTTGGTAAAAAATAGAGTCATGAATTGAGGTGTCTTTTCCTATACTAATCAACATCAGGAGTAATGGTAGGTTATGATATCGTATAATTGCAAAAAAAAGGTTTCACGTGTGCGGAGTATTTGGAATTATCGGTGAGTATTCTTCTATCAAAGCACGTGAAGCACTTAAAAAAATTGCGCACCGTGGACGGGATCATTGCGGTATTATTGAGCAACAGAACCTTTTTTTAGCACATCATCGTCTCTCTATTACCGATAATCACCCAAGATCCCATCAGCCAATGCGCCGTAAAAAACTCCTTTTGAGTTTTAACGGGGAGATATATAACCACAAAGCATTGCGTCAAGAGCTTGATTACCCGTGGCAAACGTCTACTAGTGATGCCGAGGTGATATTAGCCGCGTATGAGAGGTGGGGGATAGAATGCATCCACCGTTTTGAGGGAATGTTTGCATTTGCACTGATCGATGAGGAAAAGCTCTATTTGGTGCGTGACCGATTTGGCAAAAAGCCGATGTTTTACTATCAAAACGGTGAAGCATTTGTCTTTGGTTCTGAGATTAAAGCCCTCCGTCCGTTTTTGAAAACGGTGCAAATGAATCGTGACGCGATGCGCTCGTATCTCTCATTCCTCGCACCCACTCCGCCCCATACGTTTTATGAGGGGATTGAAAAGCTCCAATCGGGGGAGTATCTTTGTTTTGAGAGGGGAAAAATTACCAAAACGACCTATTACGACCTTCCCCATACCTCATTGAGAAGCTCCAAAACACTCGAAGAACTGCTTCATGAAAGTATTCATAAACGGCTCGATACTGAGGTGGGGGTAGCTGCACTCCTCTCTGGTGGGATAGATAGTGCGATGATCTGTGCAATCGCCTCTCATCAGGGGAAAAAGCTCCCAACATTTACCTTGGGGTATGATGAATACAGCGGATACGATGAGCGGGTCAACGCTAAAGCTACGGCAGAATTTTTAGGGCTACAAAACACCGAGGTGGTGATTTCACGCAGTGATTTTGACTCCCATTTGGATGAGGTGTTAGACCAAATGGATGAACCGCTCAACGATCCCGCTGCATTACCCTTGTATCTGCTGATGAAAAAAATCAGCTCTGATGGGTACAAAGTCGTTCTCAGCGGTGAGGGTTCGGATGAACTGTTTTTAGGGTATCGGCAGTATTTTGAGTACCTTGATATCGAAAAAGCCGCATCACTCCATCACAAAAATTGGCTCAAAAAATATTTTCACAGTAACTTTTCAATGAATCGTGAGTGGGAGTGGTATAAGCGGATTTTTGATGAGACACTCCTTTTTCGGACATCGGGAGAAAAATTTACCGATTTGCAACAAAATCTTTTGTTGCGTGAAAATGTACGTGATAACGAATCACTTCGATTTTTGCAACCTTATCGTGATAGTTTTACTCAAAGCAGATTTTCACACCCATCGCACTGGTACAGCACTATTGATTTAAAACTTTTTGTCGGGGAACATTTTTTGAGTAAATTGGATCGGGTATCGATGGCACATACGCTCGAAGCTCGAACCCCTTTTTTAGATCATACATTAGCCGAAAGTATCTTTTCGAAATCTCCCGAAGAGCGGATCGGTGAGGGGGGAACAAAATACCTACTCAAACAGTTGGGGAAAAAGTATCTAAATGATGAGATTTTAAACCGTCGTAAAAAAGGGTTTGCCAATCCCTATATGGAGTGGCTGATTGCTTCAAGACGCATTGAGCTGATACGGGAAGTAAATGATAAAACGGGACTGTTTTATCCTGAAGTGATCGAAGAGTATCAGGGTTTAGCTCGTCGAGGGAAATTTAAACAGCATGTATGGGGACTTTATCTCCTCAGTCATTGGATAAAGCGAGAATTGTTTTAATATTCTGTTCAAGACTCCGAAATTAATGATATATTCTTATCTAATCCCTTTCATTAAGCTATTGGTATCATCTTCAAAAAGGATTGCCAGTTCAAGATATCCGCTGATGTAATGGGCAAAAAAGATCATAGATTTTATGTCTTCTTGAGTAAATCCACTCGGCTTATTTAGAAGCTGAAAGACACCGATAACATGACGATTGGAATCAAATATAGGAATAGACGCGATATTTTTGGTGATAAAGCCGGTTTTATTATCGATTGCAGGGAGAAATCGTTCATCGATATACGGATCATTAACTAAAATAGGTTTTTTCTCTTTGACGGTATGACCTACAATACCATCCTCTTTGTGGATCATGATTTTTTCAATGCCATCAGCTAGTGTTGTCCATAGCATTTTAATTTTAGGATTGTATATAAAAATAGAGCATCGTTCCGCACCGGTGATCTGTTTGGCATATTCGGAAATCATAGGGAGCCCTTCTTCTAAGGAGAGACGATTGAGGAGGGTACGCCCGAAATCAGCCAATTTTTTATATGAAAATGCAGGGTTCATGATGCTTCCTTTAGAGAGACATAGTTAAATAGTATCAAGGTAAAGCTAAAAAATTCAATAATGCTAATATATTAGGGATAAAAGCGAAGCAAGAGGGGAGAAGGC
>NZ_JBAQPS010000045.1:0-28910 GCF_049305995.1 Sulfuricurvum sp. | reverse complement strand
TATTTTGACGCTAGAAAATTATCTTCTCGATTGGAATAAACTAAAATGTATTTGTGTCTCAGAAGGGACAGCTTCTTGTGCTAGAGATGCGGGTGCCCTGGATATAGAGGTAGGAAATGGATACGGAACCTCGATACCGAGTGTATTGAAGGCAAAAAAACGTCAAGGTAAGTGGCTCTATCTCCGTCCAAAAGTCGTCGCAAGTGAATGGGTTGATGTGGCACGAAACGAGGGATTTCATATCGATGAAGCAATCGTCTATGAGACGACATGTAATGAAGAAGCAAGAAACTATACGATAGACAAAGATGCCATTTTGGTCTTTACCTCTCCCTCATCGATAGAGTGTTTTTGCGCTTCCTATCCGATCCTCTCCACCTACAGTATCGTTGCTATCGGAAAAACAACACGCGCTGCTTTTAACAATGCTAAAGAGGTTCATGTAAGTCCCAAAACCAGTGTTGCATCGGCGATTGAACTGGCTCGAAAAATTGCCCAAGATACATCTGCGTTTTAAGCATTTTGAGGATATAATCCTATTCTCTGGGCGTAGCGAGTAATCGCAATATGAGGGTTCTACATATACAACTAGTCATATCTGTAGACGTTTCGGTGTGTCGGTGGTCTTGTTTGAGTGCTAACGCATGAGAGATTGCCGCCGGAAGAGACGCTCGATGTGGCGCAATTACAGCTTTGAAGAACCAAAGCTACTGCGAAACGCCCGCCTGGGATTTAATATATATGATTAGACGATAGAGGAATAAAATCCCTCCATCTACGTTAGCCGCTTGGGCTACTGAAGCTAGCTTCTGACGAAGCAGAATTATTTGATTTGAATGACGTTAACGTGTTTTAGATAAGATAATTAAATTTTTTCAAGGTGATCTATGCGAGTAATGGTAATCGGCAGCGGTGGACGTGAATTTTCAATCGGACGGGTATTACAACAAGATCCCGAAGTAACTGAGCTTTTTTTCGCTCCAGGCAACGGTGCAACACCGATGTTAGGCACCAATGTTGAGATTAAAGATTACAAAGAATTGGCACAATTTGCGGTGGACAATGGTATCGATTTAACTATCGTAGGACCTGAGGGGCCGCTCAGCGACGGAGTCGTTGATGTGTTTAAAGCTAAAGGGTTGGTTATTTTCGGTCCAAGCAAAGCGGCGGCACAGTTAGAGGGCTCAAAAGTCTATATGAAAAACTTTTTGGCTAAATATAACATCCCGACAGCGCGCTATATCGAAACCGATCATATCGGTGATGCGTTCAAATTTATCGAGTCGCTAACCGCTCCGATCGTTGTCAAAGCCGACGGTTTGTGTGCGGGAAAAGGTGTTATTATCGCTATGAGTCACGAAGAGGCAAAAGTAGCCGTCTCCGAAATGCTCAGCGGAAAATCGTTCGGCGATGCCGGTAAACGGGTTGTTGTTGAAGAATTTTTAGACGGGTATGAGCTCTCCATGTTTGCTCTGTGCGATGGAAAAGATTTTATCCTCTTGCAAGCTGCACAAGATCACAAGCGTCTACTCGATAATGACGAAGGTCCCAATACCGGTGGGATGGGTGCCTATGCCCCGACACCGCTTGTGGATGACGTAATTTACGAAAAAGTCAAAGATCGTATCGTCCGCCCTACGCTTAAGGGGATGCAAGAAGAGGGAGCACCGTTTGAGGGGGTTCTTTTTATCGGGTTGATGATCGTGAACGGTGAGCCGATTACGTTGGAATTTAATGTCCGTTTCGGCGACCCTGAATGCGAAATTTTAATGCCGCTTTTGAAAACACCTGCTAGTGAGCTTTTTTATAAAGCCGCTACCAAGCAACTCGATATATTAAACGTCGAATTTTACGATAAATACGCGGTCGGTGTCGTTATGGCGAGCCGAAACTATCCGTATGACAACTCTGAACCAGCAGAGATCATCGTCGATGAAATTCACCATGATGAGATTGCACAAAACACCCATATCGCGTATGCGGGTGTAGCGGAAGAAGACGGTAAACTCTACGCCACGGGCGGGCGTGTTCTCGTTTGTGTCGGTGTGGGTGAGAGTATCAAAGAGGCGCGTGATCGTGCTTATATGCTCTGCGGACAAGTCCACTTTGCGGGTAAAAAACTGCGTGGCGACATCGCATATCAGGCATTGCGATAATGAATGAACAGCTTGAATCACTGATCCAACGTGAGCAGATTTCTCTTGCTTCGATTCGTCAAAGGGTTGCTGCTTTTGGAATTGATGAGCTTCTTTTATCAGTTATTATGCTTATTGTTTTATGGGATACTATTGGTAAAGCTGATACATTAGAGGCCATGATCGCAGTAACGAATAGCTTTTTGTTGGAATATATGGCGATTAAAATTCTTTATCAAACTTTTTTTGTGATGCAGTACGGTGCAAGTCTTGGAAAAATCGTTATGAAAATCCGCATAATTGAACTCTCTACCCTCTCCAATCCAACTTTTTTAAGTGCATTTAATCGAAGCGTATTTAGAGTAATCAGTGAACTTCTTTTCTATCTTGGATTTATTTGGGCAATACTTGATCCCTATCAGCGCAGTTGGCATGATAGAATTGGACGTACTTTGGTGATTAATGCGTAAACTGTACTGGATCAGCTTGATCACCTCAACACTGTTATTGGGAGATGAGAAAGTAGAGTTATTTGGTATTGATGTTGATGCGAACGGATCAATAGTAAAATCATCAAACGGTTCCGTTGTCCTTTATCAAGACCAGATACTAAGTGCTAATGAAATAACCTATGATCGAAATAGCAGTATTATAGAGGCTAAAGGAGCTGTTAATGTCTTTAAAGCAAAACAGTACCTTATCATTAGTGATTATTCGCGTATTAACTTAACAAGTGAAACCCGCTATTCCGAACCTTATTATATGCTAGATCAAACTTCGGAAACTTGGGTTAGCAGTGCCAATGCAGAGGCGTGTAAAAGTGAAATTAACCTCTCCGAAGGTGCTTTATCTGGATGTAATTCAGTTGATCCATTATGGAAAATACGATTCAGCAATGCTGATTATAATACCGAAGCAATGTGGGTCAATCTCTATAACGCACGTTTAGAAATTAAAGATCTTCCCGTTTTTTATCTCCCATATTTTGGATATCCAACCGATGACACTCGCCGCAGCGGACTACTTATCCCTACATTTGGATTATCAAATTCAGAAGGCTTCTACTATCAACAACCCATTTATTTTGCACCTAAAAATTGGTGGGACGCAGAATTTCGTCCTCAAATTCGTACATCACGCGGTTCTGGAATTTACACTGATTTTAGGTTTGTTGATACTGCTTCATCAGAAGGTTCAATACGTTTAGGTTACTTTGAAGAACAAGCCAAATATGCAAAAGAATATGATTTAGCCAATCTCAAACATTACGGATACGATATCAACTATCGCCATCGTGCCCCTTTACGAGAGTGGTTTGATGCAGACCTTGAGGGTGAATCGGGTCTTTATGTTGATGGATCATGGATGAATGATGTCGATTATCTCAACTTACAACAAAGCGACGAAACACAAAATGTGACCGCGAATCAAGTACTTTCCCGTATCAACGCCTATTACAGCAGTGAGGATAATTATTTTGGAACCTACTTTAAACACTATCAGTATTTGGATCAAGAGAGTAATGCTCAAACAATCCAAACGCTTCCGAACTTTCAATACCATCGTTATTTGGAGAGCTTTTTAGGAAATCACCTTCTTCTCAGCAGTGATGCAATGGCAACGCATTTTTATCGTCCCGATGGAAAACGGGCTATTCAAGGCGATTTTAATGTTCCGTTGACACTCCAAACTGCTTTATTTGATGAGTATCTCGATTTAAGTTATACCGCAAATTTCACCTCCAAAGCAATCAGCTTTTATGGAAATCCAAAATCAGGGGATAATGTCGATTACGAACAGGGCTTTTATGCCCAACTCGATCATACGCTATCCCTCTCCTCTACACTAGTTCGTCCTTATGAGAACTATACACATGTAATTAACCCATTCATCAGTTATACCGAATCAGGGAAACGTTTCTATAGCGGTTATTACAAAACATATCATGATAGTGAGGTATGTGTGCCTGGAAATACTATCGCCGCATGTGAATATTACAGCCTGAGCGAACCGAGCGATACATTGGCGCTTGGGTTAACAAACTACCTTTTGAAAGATGGAAAACAAATTTTGACTGACCGCCTTTCGCAAAACTTTTCGTATGATGAGATTAGAAGTTATTACGGAGAACTCCAAAATGAGCTTGAATGGGAAATTTCTAAGGCCATTTTCTTTTACAATCAAACCTCGTTTAACCACGATCGTGATCGTATAACAAAAGAACAAAATTCTCTTCGCTATAATGACGGAGTTGCCATGGCAAGTATAAGCCATTATTACACAGATGAATTACGGAATAATCTTCCGGTTTATTCGTCGTATTGGACAGCAGATGCAGCGTATCGATATAATCGTTATTATAAAATTTTTGGTTTGGTAGCATATGACTATCGAGAAGATTTGATGAAACGGAGCGAAATAGGTTTTTTGTACTCTCAACGGTGTCTTGATTTTGGAATTCGATATGTTCAAAACCGACGTCCAATTGTAACAAACGACATTAACAACAATTCAGTTGATGACTCTTATATCTTTATTACAATTATTCTCAAACCGATCGGTGGCTCTGAGTTTAATTACAGACTAACCCACTAAAAGAGGATAGCATATGAAATTAGAAGCAAAAATAGGTCTTTTTGTTATTATGGCGTTGACTGCATTGCTGTTTCTCTCAACTCAAGTGACATCATTGGGAAAATGGGGGCAAGAAGGGTATAAGATCTTTGCTTATATCGAAGATGCTTCCGGAATTGAAAAACATACTCATGTCTTAATGAATGGGGTAACAATCGGTGATGTCAATGAGCTGATGATTGAAGGGAAACGAGTTAAACTAACTCTTATGATCGATAATACGGTGAAGATTCCAGATGATTCATCGGTAATCGTGACACAAGAGTCTCTTTTAGGCTCTAAGGTCATTAATATTGTTGTAGGAGATTCTAGTACTTTTTTAGCCCATGATGGTACTCTTTTACAATCTAAACGCTATGCTTCATTTGACCAAACCAGTGATTCAGTCAATGCGGCAGCAAAAGAATTGGAATTATTACTCCATGATTTTCGTTCCACATTAGATGATGAACACCGCGCTGCAATTCAAGAGATGATCATCGCTTTCCGTAATGTAGGAGTCAATTTAGATGGAGTAATCGTTGAAAATCGTGAAGATTTACATGCCGCAATTGCAAACTTCAGATCAATGAGTGCCGGGTTTAATCAGACAGCCGATACGGTAAATAAAGATCTTCCGGCAATCATGGCACGTATTAATTCACTTTCGACTCGACTCGATAATATTAGTGGCGCACTAGAACAGAAACTACCAGAAGCAGTCGATAAATTTGTCAAACTCGAAGATAATATGAGTATTATGCTCACGGAAAATCGTTCTTCATTGAAAGATACCATAGCCAATGCCGGATCATTTTTCAAAAGTGGTGAAGAGGCATTTGGAAAAATTGATTCTCTGTTGAGTGACTTTACGACGAGCGAATTACAAATTGCAATGCATACCGATTACATGATGCGCGATCAGTATGGAAAAGTTTATTTAGGGGTTAACTATCTCCCTAATCCCGAAACTTATTATATGTTTGATTTGATCAGTACAGATGATTACACAAATTCTATTCCTGTCAAACACTTAAAAGGTAAAACCTATTATTCAATGCAATACGGAAAACGTTTTGATAATACTTTACTCCGGTTTGGTGCAATTGAATCAACAGGTGGAATTGGTGTCGATTATCTTATGAATCATGATCGCTTAAAATTTAGTGCTGAAGCATTTGACTTTAATGCCGTTAATGATTTCAGATCCCAAAGAATGCATTTGAGAACACAAGTACGATACCAAATGCTTAAGCATCTTGAACTTTATGGTGGATGGGATAATTTTCTTAATCCTGAATCACAAAATATATTCTTAGGGCTAGGTCTTCGCTTTATTGATAATGACCTTAAATATATAACCGGTGCTACCTCAATGTCACGATAGCCATCCGCATTTCGCCTCATTATGAGGCTATAAACTAACAGGAAAAATAGATGAAATACAATATAGAACTTGATTTACGCAACAAAAAAGAGGCATATGCCTTTGGACAGGTAGCAGCTCAAGCAAACGGGTGTGCTTGGCTAAAATGTGGAAATACTGTTATATTAGCAACAGTAGTTGTTGATGAGACCGATTTTGTGGATGAAGATTTTTTACCTTTGACGGTTCAATACATCGAAAAAAGTTATGCTGCGGGGAAATTTCCCGGAGGATTTATTAAACGGGAAACCAAACCAAGCGATTTTGAGACTTTGACCTCTCGAATTGTGGATCGATCTTTACGCCCATTATTCCCTAAAGGGTTTGCAAATCCAATTCAAATAACAGTAATGGTACTTAGTGCTGATGCTGATGCTGATTTGCAAGTTTTAGCACTGAACGCTGCATCAGCCGCTCTTTATGTTTCCGATATCGATATTTTTAACTCAGTGAGTGCAGTACGTGTCGCAAAGATCAATGGACAAATTGTTTTTAATCCAACACGTAGTCAATTGGACAAAAGTACCCTTGATTTGTATTTAGCCGGAAGTAAAGAAGATATGCTCATGATCGAAATGCAAACACTCGGAAGCGATGAGATGGAAGTACTCGATATAGATATGATTGATCCTTCTATGAATATCCCTACCATCCCTGTACATGTATCGAATGCAATGCATGAAGATGAACTAATACATCTTCTCGCATCAGCTCAAGAGGTATTATTTGAATCAAACAGTGCATACGAAAATGCCTTTAAAGCGTATGCAAAAGCACCTTTTGAATTGCAAACGATAATCAGTGAAATTAATGTAGAAATGATGGAATACGTTCGCTTAATCCATACTTCTGATCTCAAAGCAGGTATTAACCAAATGGCAAAAACAGAGCGTTCTACGGCCCTTCGCACCATTCGCAAAACGATTTTAAAAGAGAAGCCTGAATGGAATGAACACGAACTCAAAAAAGCGATTGAATCGATCAAACGTTCCATGGTTCGTACCCAAATATTGGATGAAAAAGTACGAGCAGATGGACGAATGCTAAATGAAGTACGTCCGATTCATATTGAAACAAACGTATTGCCAAGTGCTCATGCCTCTGCCCTCTTCACACGTGGACAAACACAAGCTTTAGTCATTTTGACTCTCGGCGGTGCCAAAGATGCACAAATGTTCGAAAATCTTACTGACAGCGGTACACAGAATGAAGCATTTATGGTTCATTACAACTTTCCGGGATTCAGTGTCGGAGAGCCTTCCCCTATCGGAGCACCGCGCCGTCGTGAACTTGGGCATGGCAATTTAGCGAAACGTGCTTTAGAAGGCTCAACAGTACGAAATGGACAAACAATCCGTCTTGTTTCTGAGATATTAGAATCAAACGGTTCATCATCTATGGCGACAGTGTGTGGCGGCTATATGGCTCTGCGTGCCGGTGATATTGAAGTGTGTGATCCGATTGCCGGTGTTGCGATGGGGATGGTTTCTGAGGGGGGACGTCATGCGATTTTGACCGACATCATGGGTCTTGAAGATCATGACGGCGATTTGGATTTCAAAGTAGCGGGTTCCAAAGAAGGGATTACCGCGATGCAGATGGATATCAAACTCGGCGGTATCCATCTCGATGTCCTTAAAGAGGCTCTTTATCAAGCTAAAGAAGCCCGTGCGCATATCATCGATATTATGATCGGTGCAGAAGATCATATCGAGCTGAATGAGGGGACATTGCCGAGTACTGATCTCTTCCACATCGATCCAGGCTTTATTGGCGATATCATCGGACAAGCGGGTAAAACGATCCGTGAGATTATCGAGCGTTTCGATGTAACAATCGATATTGATAAGAAAAAAGGTTCCGTTAAACTGACCGGTAAAAACCGTGACGGTCTGCGCGGTGCACGTGACCATATCGAAGGAATCGTCAGTGGTGCAACTGTGGTGGAAAAAGTGGAGTACAAAGTGGGTGACATCGTCAAAGGGAAAGTGAAAAAAATCGTTGATTTCGGCGCTTTTATCGAACTTCCCGGCGGAGTGGATGGATTAATCCATATCTCTAAACTCTCCGATGGACACATCAGCCGTGTCAGTGATGCGGTGAGTGAGGGGGATGAATTGATGGTAGAGATCGTTGAATTCAAAGGAAATAAGATCGGGCTGGGAAGAGCTAAGTAATCTTTTAGCTCTCTATAACTATAATTCCACCCACAAAGTGATAAGTAGGGACACTATCCGAACGGACTTTGATTTAAATACGGAGATTACTTATGAAAAAAGTTCTTTTTCTTATGCTCGCTCTTGTTGCTTCAGTATTCGGTGCTGAAGAAGCGGTAGCAGTTGTTGAAGGTGCTGTTGAAGCGGCACCAGCTGTGGCTGCTGCATCTACAGACGTTGCTAACCAAACATTGAAAGCGTATTCTATGATCGCTGCTGGTGTTGGTCTTGGTTTGGCTGCACTTGGTGGAGCAATCGGTATGGGTAGCACTGCTGCTGCAACAATCGCTGGTACAGCACGTAACCCAGGTCTTGGCGGAAAATTGATGACTACTATGTTCATCGCTCTTGCTATGATCGAAGCACAAGTTATTTATACACTTGTTATCGCTCTTATCGCTCTTTACGCTAACCCGTACTTGGCTGCGTAAGGTTTATTTATTTTGAACGCCAAAGGAATGCATCCCTTTGGCTTCGCTTGCCGCTAAGGCACTAAAGCTTCTCTCTTCGAGAGAGATTTATTTTTTCTTCATAAAACGCGGACGTGGTGGAATGGTAGACACACTACCTTGAGGTGGTAGCGCATTACGTGTGTGGGGGTTCAAATCCCCCCGTCCGCACCATCTATTTTTAAATCCCCTATTTTTTTTACTTCTTCAAGCAACTTTTTCTATCATGCCCATTTAACTTTATAGTGTAGGTTTGCGTCATCAATACCGTTATTTTTTAAATAACGAACTAAAATCTTTGACGTTTATTTTTTGTGTGTTATAATCAAAATTACTCTATATCACTACAAGGTGGATTAAATTATGAATATCTCTCTCGTCGGACGCCACATCGAGCTCAGTGATGCAATAAAAAATCATCTGATGCATTCTATCGATACTCTCAGTAAATATCATCTCGACCTTATCAGTGTCAATGCGGTTGCCAGCTCGAATGAGCGTAAAAAAGGGGTAACAATCGAATTTACGATCAACGTTGCCGGAAAAAATACGATTGTTATTACCCAACGCGACGATGATCTCTACGCCGCTATCGACATCGCAATCGATCGTGCCCAAAAAGCGCTTCGCCGTTTGCATGATCGCCTCTCAGATCATAAAAATGAAGGGCTGAACGAAGCAAAATTGGCTGCCGCTCACAGCATCGATCTGCATGAAGCAGGCGAAGCGCAAGAAGACGAGATCGTCCCAGCCGAACCGGTTCTCTTTAAGCCCCAAGAGGTTGCGGAAGTCTTAGAGAAACTCAAAGAGAGCGCAAAAGTATTTGATGTTTTTTATGACAATGACGGAAAAATGCGGGTTCTATATAAACGTACCGATGGAAGATTCGGTCTCTATTAATCTTTTTGGGGGGCAAGATAATTCTTGACCTCCCTCACAATAACTTCATCTTCTCCAATATCCGCCCACCGAAACTTTTTACCGCTTTGGATACTCCCCTCCAACAAATCCCCGCTGGAGCGAAATTTCAGATCCAATGCCGCTATCTCAAATCCGCTCGTACAGGTGCTAAACGACTCTAACCGTTCATTTTTACCACTTTTGTTGCTATAGAGATAACAATACCCCTGCAATCCGGTACGGCTGACACGCCCGCGCAGTTGATGGAGTGTTGAGAGCCCCAAACGTTCGGCTCCCACGATGACGACCGTAGAGAGTCTCGGAAGAGAGATTCCCACTTCGACCACCGTCGTAGCAAGTAAAACATTTCCATTTTCCCGAAATGCCATTAATACCGCCTCTTTCTCTTTGTCTTTGCCGTGAGTAATGTAAACATTTTCAAAATTCTTCTCCCAATACCCCCGCGCTTCATCGATACTTTGATAGTTGATACTTTCGCTCTGCTCGACGAGGGGGTAGACAATCAATACTTGATGATCTTGAGTAATCTCAAAACGGATGTGATCTAATAATTTTGTAAAATCGCTTTTGCCGATGATACGAGTCGCAATATTTTTGGTAAATGGGGTCTGGACGATCAAACTCACATCGATATGCGCTGAATCGATCATCGCCTGTGTACGCGGGATCGGTGTGGCAGAGAATTGGAGATAGTGCGGTGAGGTGTCATTATCGGTGAGCTTGGTGAGGGCATGGCGTTGAGCCGTGCCGAAGCGGTGTTGTTCATCCACCATCACCAGCCCCGCTTCGGGGAGAGGTCGATGGAGCAGAGCATGGGTTCCGATGATAAAATCATACTCTTCCAAAGAACCTTTTTTCGTGGCATTAGTAACCAATGCTATTCGTAAATTTGGAAGAAACTTTTGCGCCTCTTCATAAAGTTGTGCGGCGAGGATCGTCGTCGGTGCCATCAGAATCGAGCGGTGCGGTTGCATCAGGATGACGGAGGCTAAAATCACCATTGTCTTCCCCGATCCAACATCGCCCACGATCATACGACGGGAGGCATATTGAGCTATGAGATCGTTTTCAATCTCGTTGATCGCATTTTTTTGATCTTCCGTCAGTTCAAAAGGGAGAGTTTTCATCCACGCACGAATATCTCCCGAAGCTCTATAGGAGGTGTTATGATAACGGCGTTTTAGTCTGAGACGGCGCATATACTCATAAAGTTCGCCGAATTTAAGGGCATGAAGCTGTGACTCACTCATGGGTTTTGGAAGTTCGGGAAAATGGATGCCATAAAGTTCACTCGCTATCACTTCGGGAAGTCCGTCGGCTATTAAGTTTGCAATCGTAATATTTTTCTCAATCAAACGACGCATTACATCGATTCGAAGTGGCGTTTTATAGATGGGTATGAGGGAACCGACGGCACTGATCTTCATCGGATGGACTATCGTCCATTTGCCCAGTTCCCACTGTGCTTTACCGCTAAAGAAAGCGCGCTCGTTTTTGGGAAATTGATGGATCATATAAGGTTTGGGATGGAATATTACCCCCTCAATCACACACTCAAGATTATGGGCGAAGAAAGTAATTTTGAGCGTTTTGGGAGTTCGGACGACGTGTTCAACCGTTGCATCAATCACACATTGCGTGTTAGCGGAAAGTTCATGGCTGAGACGGCGATCTTCAAACGAGGTAGGGGCGATGAGAGAGAGGGCGGTAATACTACCAATCCCTAAACGGTGAAACTTCTCACCCTCCTCACTTGGTAACGATAGCATAACTGAGGTTTTTTATTTCGGCGTGGCGTTTGATAAAATCGTTCACTTCATCCAAAGTCAACGTGCGGATAAGTTCGAGTTCTTGAAGCGAATGTCCTAGCGGTTTTCCTTGATAATATTCGCTAAACGTTCGACCTAGACGCTGAGAGAGGGTTTCGACACGTAACGGTTCGGAACCGAGCAAGAATTTACGCGCTTGATCGAGTTCTCCTTGCGTTACTCCATCGCGGACAAACGTATCGATAACTTCGACCACTGTTTTTTTCGCTTCTTCCTGCGACTCGAGCTTCGTTTGGAGATAACCGCTGAAATAGGTGTTGGTTTTAGCGACACTCAGACGTGAATACGCCGAATACGCCAATCCCCGTTTAACCCGAATCTCTTCCATAAGACGACTTCCAAATCCGCTGCTTCCTAAGATAAACATCGCGACACGAGCTTTGTAAAATTCGCTATCACTTTCGTTCATCGCAAACGGAGCTCCAAAATAAAGATACGCCTGCTCGGTCTGAGGGCGTTTTAGGATCGATTCTTTGGGAGTTTTACGCGGTTCATAATGGCGCTCTTTTCCTACCGTCCCTTTTTCTAATATGCTAAGAAGAGCGTGAACTTTGGCTTTCGCGTCCGCCAGTGAGATATCACCTCCCATAACGATAAGGGCATTACTAAGGATCAAATGACCTTTTTTAAAAGCTTCAATATCGCTAAGTTTGATCGCTTTGATACTCTGCACGGTTCCGATGTTCGGAACCGCCATCGGCGTCCCCTCGAACAGTACCGCTTTGAGCTCATCCGAAGCAACCGTATCAAAATCCGCCTCTTTGCGGGAAATGTCGCTGAGTGCCATCGTTTTTACTTTATCGAGCGATTTGGCGGTAAAGTTCGGTTCACGCAACTGCTCACTCAAAAGAGAGAGTCCGGTATCAAACTCCTCTTTGAGGCTTCCTAGTTCGATAACAAATGTCTCATTTCCTGCATGAGCACTCAACTGAATCGCTCTTGCATCAAGGGCATCGGCAAAGCCGACGGAACCGCGTTTTAGTGAGCCCTCATTTAACATTTTACCGCTTAGTCGTGCCAATCCGTAATGTTTTCCCTCATCGATACTGCCGCTGTGGGTGAAAACGATCTGCATCGATACAATCGGAAGACGTTTCTCCTCTTCGAATATAAAAGGGACTTTTACCCCGTGAACTTCTATAAAATCCAATGTGCTTGCCATAAGTGCTTGCCCTGTAAATAACAAAATTAAGAAGAATTTTAAAGCGCGGTATACTGCGCGTGGGCTCTCTGCCGAAGAGAACCCAGTGTTAACGTAGCCCAAAGGGGCTTTGCTCCTTGGGCGTATCATCGAAATTCTTCTAGAATTTCGTATGCAGTGTTTCTAATTGCCGGTGTTTCTCCGACATCACGGATCAGATGGATCATTTCCTCTTTTGCCATACGAAATCCTGCCCCCGCACTGCGTACGACGTTCTCTTCCATCATCGTCGAGCCCAAATCGTTTGCCCCAAAGTGCAATGCCATCTGACCGATATAAGGCCCTTGGGTCACCCATGAACTTTGGATATTTGGGAAATTATCCAAGAAAAGGCGTGCTACCGCGAGGAGTCGGAGGTATCGATTAGAGGATTGTTTCTCGATTTCGGGATGTTCGATCATCAATTGGGTATTCTGCCCCTGAAACGACCACATAATAAAGGCTCTAAAACCGTGTGTTTCATCCTGAAGATCACGAATCAGATTCCAGTGCTCGATAATCTCCTCATCGGTCTCGACCGTCCCGTACATCATCGTCGCCGTGGACATGATCCCCAACTTATGCGCTTGGCGGTGAACATCGACCCAATCAAGTGAATCCATTTTTTTCGGAGCGATAATATCGCGAACACGATCACTTAAAATCTCAGCACCCGCACCCGGAATCGAAGCGAGCCCTTTGGCTTTTAGCCGAGATAAACACTCTTGGATCGAAATATGGGAGACTTTGGCAATAAAATCAAGCTCAATCGACGAGAAGCCGTGGATTGTGATCGTCGGATATTTGGTGTGGATGTGTTCTACTAGATCTTCGTACCATTCGATTTTGAGCTTCGGATGAACACCCCCTTGGAACAAAATCTGTGTACCGCCGATCTCTAAGAGTTCATCAATTTTTTGATCAATCTCTTCAAAGGTGAGGACGTATGCATCTTCGTCTTTGCCGTGGCGATAAAAGGCGCAGAATTTACAATCAACCCAGCAAACATTAGTGTAATTGATATTACGATCCACGACAAAAGTGGTTATCCCATCGGGATGGAGCTCTTTTTTTCGAGCCGTCGCCATTTTCCCTAGTTCTTTGAGGTCAGCATGGCGGATCAGTTCTAAGGCTTGTTCTTTACTAAGACGCATAATGACCTATTTATCTCGCGAAATAGCGTCAAGAACGCCGTTAATAAACTTCGGTGATTGCTCGCTTCCGAACGCTTTTGCGACTTCGATCGCTTCATTGATAATAACGGCTGAATCGAGTTCTCCGAACATAATTTCATATCCGCCAAGACGGAGCGTCGCACGCTCGATGGAGCCTAAACGGTCAAAATCCCAATCTTTGAGATGTTTAATGATGGCTTCATCCACTTCTGCCAAATGCTCCGTCACCCCTTTGAACAAATCAAGGGCGAAATCACGCTGTTTGTTACGGATTTTTTTCTCTTCGAGAATCTCATCGCTGAAATCGGCAATACTTTGGTTTCCCAAATCATACGCGTACAATAAACTCACTACCGCCATGCGGGCTTGATGACGTGTCGCCATTACGCGCCTCCTACAATTTTATACGCTATAGCGGCAAAGCCACTATTAGCTACGTTAACACTATGTTTACTTCGGCAGTAAGCCCAAATCATCCGATTTCCTCATAAAGGTCAAGCATTTCGATAACAACGGTCATCGCTTCGAACCCTTTGTTCCCTGCTTTGGTTCCTGCACGCTCAATCGCTTGCTCGATAGTATCAGTAGTCAAAAGTCCAAAAGAAACCGGTTTTTTATGTTTCAAACTCACCGTTGCAATCCCTTTGGTCGCTTCGGCAGAGACGTAATCAAAATGAGGAGTTGAACCACGGATAACAGCACCGAGTGCACATACCGCGTCAAATTTACCGCTTGAAAGAAGCTGCTCGATCACCATCGGAAGCTCGAACGCACCCGGTGCCAAAACATGAGTTAGTTCATCCGCCTTTCCGCCATGACGTGCATAAGCATCTTTTGCCCCTTCGACGAGACGATCAACGATAAAGTGGTTCCAGCGTGTACTGACAATCGCTACTCTTTTGTCCGTGCGAACACGAAGTTGTCCTTCTATTAACTTCATAAAAAATCCTTTTTTATTTTTACGCTATTGGAACACCTCCCAATAGACTACGTTAACACTGGGTTCACCTCGGCGGTGTGCCCAATACACCAAATGTATTTTTTTATTATTTTATTGCATCCAACTGCAATAATTTTTCGCTGAGTTCTTCCAGTTGTTCTAATTTTAGCATATTTGGTCCGTCACTCAAAGCGCAAATAGGATCAAAGTGTGTTTCGAAGAAAAATCCGTCCACTCCGACGGCGGCGGCAGCGCGTGCGAGATGAGGAACCATCGAGCTGTCTCCTCCCGTTTTACCAGTACCATTACCCGGCATTTGCACCGAGTGGGTCGCATCAAAAATAACGGGAGCGTATTCGCGCATAATGACGAGGGAGCGCATATCAACGACGAGGTTACCGTATCCAAAGGATGAACCCCGCTCACACAACAAAACACCGTGCTTTTGAGAAGCTTCGTAACTGACCTCATCACATCCACGTGTTTTGAGCACTTTGCCTACCGAAAAGCGCATATCAGCAGGGGTCATAAACTGCCCTTTTTTAATGTTGACGATTCTTTGGGTTTTAGCCGCTGCTACAAGTAGATCGGTTTGACGACATAAAAAAGCGGGAATTTGAAGCATATCGACCACTTCCGCCGCGATGGGCACTTGATAGCTCTCATGGACATCGGTGACGATCTTGTAGCCGAAATCGTCTTTAACTTTTTGCAAGATTCGAAGTCCCTCTTCGATCCCCGGTCCACGATAGCTATCGAGTGACGTACGGTTGGCTTTGTCAAAACTCGATTTAAAATAAAAATCAAAGCGCGGGTCATTTTGGTATCGTTCTAAAGATTTAGCGATTGTAAAAATCGACTCTTCACTCTCGATAACACACGGTCCGGCAAGTAGGATCATATACAGACTCCTGTTAAGTTAATAGTCATATTGTACTTATTTTCGTTTAAAGGAGGTTGAGCAGATCGCCTTAGCCGCAACTACTGCGCTACTAAATGCCCACTGAAAGTTGTATCCTCCAAGCTCCCCAGTCACATCGACCGTCTCACCGATACAATAGAGCCCTCGTATTTTGAAGATCTCCATCGTTTTTGGATTAATCTCTTCGCACGCTATTCCGCCCCGACACGCTTCGGCTTTGGAGAGACCGAACGTCCCTGAGGGTGCCATCGCGTAGTTACGAATACTCAAAAGTTTTTCAAACTCGTGCGGATTTAAACGATTGCACCCTTTATCCTCCAACCCTATCGCTTCCAAAAATGCTTTCATAAACCGTTTGGGCAGAGGGATTGCTGTCGAGATGCTCTTTTTCTCATATTTCAGGGTATTCAAATCAAAATCGGGGAGGAAGTCGATCACGATCTCGCCTCGATGCCAATAGAGCGATGCGGAGAGGACAACCAGACCGCTGATGCCACGGTGAGCAAAGAGCAAATCTTCATCGAGCGTTTTACCTGCGACATAGATACGGGTGGGAAAACTGATCCCGCTGAGTTCTTTCATCCAAAACTCTTTGGGTTGCAATGTGAGTCCTACCAGTGCAGGGGAAAACGGAACCGTTTTGATCCCGTAGCTTTGAGCGATTTTCAACCCGATATCGCTTGCACCGAGCTCTTTATAACTCGCTCCTCCTGTAGCAACCACAACATTTTTGGCGCTGAATTCTCCTTTATCGGTGGTAATGACAAAAGGGGAAATCCCCTCTACGGAGAGGATTTTATACCCCAAAAGCAAATCACATCCGTTTGCTTTCCCCATCAAAATGGAGATCACCTCATCAGAGCTTTTCGGACAAAAGTAGTACCGCTCTTTTCGAGTCACCGGACGCAAGCCACCCTCACGGAAATAGTCCAAAAGGGCTTTTTTCGAAAAAATATTCAAAGCATTTTTAACGAGATTTTCATCTCCAAGATAATGGCTCTCATTCACTTCAACATTGGTAAGGTTGCATTTGCCCCCGCCGCTGGCTTTGAGCTTCAACGCAGGGCGATTATTCCCCTCGATAATCGCAACAGATAGAGAGCTGTTTTCACGCACCCAAGCCGCACACATCAATCCGCTCGCTCCGGCTCCTAAAATAATAACATCGTAGTTAGTTTTCATACCAAAAGTCTATCCAAAAGTCTCTTAGCTATAATGTCATACTTATTTTATCAAGGCTCATTTATGTCCAAAAAACTTCATATCGTTTCCCTCGGCTGCACCAAAAATCTCGTCGATACCGAGGTGATGCTCGGACGACTCAAAGATTACGAGATGACCGATGCGAGTGAAGAAGCGGATGTTATCATCGTCAATACCTGCGGATTTATCGATGCAGCAAAACAAGAGTCGCTCAATACCATCTTTAACCTCGATGCGGGACGCAAGAGCGATTCCGTTCTCGTCATGGCAGGATGTCTCTCTGAGCGGTACAAAGAAGAGCTATCCCGTGAACTCAAAGAGGTCGATATTTTCACGGGTGTCGGCGATTACGACAAAATCGACGAACTTCTTGCCGCAAAGCAAAGCCGTTTTACTCCTGAAGTTTACCTCATCGACGGTGCCGAGCGGGTCGTAACGGGTTCATCCTATCACGCCTATGTCAAACTCAGCGAAGGGTGCAACCAAGTGTGCAGTTTCTGCGCCATCCCCTCGTTCAAAGGGAAACTTCACTCACGCGATTTAGAGAGTATCGCGCATGAGGTGGAAGGTCTCGTTGCCAAAGGATATTATGATTTTAGCTTCGTTTCCCAAGACTCCAGCTCTTATCTGCGCGATCAAAACATTAGCGATGGTCTAATCCACCTCATCAAGCGGATCGAACTGATCGACGGGGTCAAAAGTGCCCGTATCCTTTACCTCTACCCGTCCACGACAACCTTGAAACTCATTAAATCGATCGGTGATTCAAAAATTTTCCATAACTATTTCGATATGCCGATCCAACATATCAACGACGATATGCTCCGTATCATGAAGCGGGGATTCGGAAAAGCGAAAACATTAGAGCTTCTCAATGCGATGAAAGCGTTACCGTCTTCTTTTATCCGCACCAGCTTCATCGTCGGTCATCCGCAAGAGTCTGAAGCCATGTTTGAAGAGATGGCGGAGTTTGCTGAGAGTTTTGGATTTGATCGCCTCAATGTCTTTAGCTACTCTGATGAAGAGGGGACGAGTGCACATGAGATGACCGATAAAATTCCGACCAAAGTGATCAATGCCCGTGCCAAAAAACTGGGGAAAATCGCTTCAAACGTCGAAGTCTCAAGCCTGCAAAAACTCATAGGGACTGAAATCCTGCTCGTCATAGACGGAGAGTCTGAAGAGCATGAATTCCTCCTCAGTGCGCGTGCTCTGAATTGGGCACCCGATGTGGACGGTGAAATCTACGTCAACGACCGTGAGATTGAAGGTGAACTCTCTTTTGGAACAATCTACCGTGCCCGAATCACAGAACTCGCAGAAAAACGCCCTTTGGCAACTGTAATAGCTTATGTATGATATTATTAATACTTTAAAGACAAAAAAAGATATAATTGCTTTTATGATTGAGTGACTTGAAGTATCTTCAGTCTAAATGCTTAATCCTCTAAGGTGCTTTATTTACTAATGCAAGGGCATTGTGTTTGCCCTTTGTAAAAGGTGCTCAGTGACTCAAACCTCTCTTCAAAATGCTTTCATCTCTTATTTCCATACACGATACCAGTTTGATGATTTTTTATCCATTCATACCAATGAACACTATACGGAAATTTTTTATTCTAAAAATACATTTTCTCCATCGAAAAAATTAAAAGATTTCCAAAAATTTCTCAATTTGTTCCTATTTGAGTTGTTACCACTTAATCAAGATGTTGTTTTCTCGTATCGTAAAGGGGTAAATGCACAAGATGCTATTTCTCCTCATAAAAACAGTAAATACGTTTTAAATACAGATATAAAATCCTTTTTTGCCAATATAAATACAAGCAAGTTGAAAAAACTTATTTTAGATAATAAAAATAACTTTTTAATTCTTCCTAATGATATAGAAAAACACATTGATTCTATTATGAATATAATCACCTACAACAGTATCTTGCCCGTAGGAGCTCCAACATCACCAGCCATTAGTAATGGCTATCTTTTTGATTTAGATAATGCCTTACAAAGATATTGTCTTCAAAATGAGATTATTTATACGAGATATTCGGATGATTTTATTTTTTCTTCTGAAACGAAAGAGTCTCTTATAAAAGTTCTCCCAGTTATTAATGATATGTTTATTCATTTAAGATTTGAAACCTTTACGCTAAACGAATCAAAAACACGGATGCAACAGCGAGGTTCAAAAATAGCGCTTTTAGGACTAATCATAACGCCACAGGGATATGTAACGGTTGACAAGAATTTAAAAAAAGAAGTGGAAATACTATTGCACTTTTATTTAACCGATAAAGAGAAGTTTAGAGATTACTTCTCTAAAAAATTCTCATCGAGTATTGATAAAGTTTCAGGTCTACTCAGTCATATCAATTCTGTAGATAGCTATTATATAACTAAATTAAAAAAGAGATACGGAAGTTTCATAGTCAATTCGTTTATTCATAGGGATATTCATAATGTTACATTTTAAAGTCGAAATCACAAATGTTCAACACATAAAAAATTTCCTTTTTGAATTAAACTTGAGTGAAAACAAATTAAAAGCGATTGTAGGAAAAAACGGAGTAGGAAAGACCCTTCTTTTCAAAGCAATCCAAAACCTGATTACCTCTAATACCTTCGCCAATACTTCAAACAAACATATTTTTCATACTAATAGTCAAATCATATATACGATCAATCAAGATAATAACTATACTTTTAACTACAATCCCCTAGTTGAAACCTTAGACTTTAAGGGAAATATTGAACAATTTATTCAAAAGAATATCAATGTTGAACTGCCGATTCCTTTCGGAGAACGTTTTAAACAATTTCAAAGATTAGGTGAAATTGATCAGGACATAAGAAGAGGGATTATTTCTCACCAATTCAATAAGCCAATTGAACTCATAGAATTGTTAAATTTTATCTATGATACAAACAGATTCGATATTCTTGTAGAAATAGCACTACGAAGCAAAAAATATTATGCAATCGTTTTGCCTGACAACTACTATATTCGAGAAGATTATCTAAGTTCCGGTGAATATTTTATTATTAGTATTTACAAATTAATTCAAAGTCGTTGCAAGCTTATCGCAATCGATGAAATCGATATTTCTCTGGATGCGATGGCACAAGTTCGGTTAATCGACAAACTAAGAATCATGGCTTCTCAATACGAAATCAATCTTTTATTTACAACCCATTCTCTAGGATTAATGAAAACACTTCAAAGCGATGAGCTCTTTTATATGGAACTCGACGATGGAATGTGTACATTAGAAAACAAATCTTACAACTATATCAAAAGTCTTTTATATGGATTTGTCGATTATGACAAATATTTTTTAGTAGAAGATGATGTATTAAAAGAGTTCATTGAATATATTTTGAGGGAAGAGAAAATTTTTGCAAAATACATTATCTTACCAATAGGTGGAGCTGACAACGTTGTGAAACTTATGGCAAGAAATCACATAAAACAGATTTTTAGTCAATCAGAAAATGTTATTAGTGTTTTAGATGGTGATAAATCTAATACTACAGCTTACAAAAATAGAAATGATATTACTTTTTTACCCTTTCAAGATATTGAAAAAGAGTTTTATAGCTTTTATAAAGCCGGCGCGTTTGGGATATTGTCGCAAGAACAATTGAAACAATATAACTTACAACACGAAAATGCAAAAAACATTTATACTATATTTATTCGAGAACAATTAAAATCAAAAGAAGATATTTTTGACTTCTTGATCTCCAAAAAATTGACAGAAGTTGAACAATTTAAGACTACTATATTAAGTTTTTTAAATGTCTGAACTCCTCCATCTTGACCTGCTGAAAAAGGGAAGAGTTCTCCTTGCCTTCTCCGGAGGAGTCGATTCGAGTGCCCTTTTTCATCTGCTTCTCAAAAATAACATCCAATTCGATATCGCCCACGTCAACTACCATACACGTCCTTCCAGTGATGAAGAGGAACAAAGTGCAATAGCCCTCGCCCATCAACACAATCTCCAATGCCATACCCACTCCTGCCGACTCGGTGGAGCCAATTTCGAACACCGTGCCCGTGAGGAGCGATACCGATTTTTCGGGTATCTGATGAAAAAACACCACTACACTTATCTCCTCACTGCCCATCAGCTGAATGATCGTTTAGAGTGGTTAATGATGCAGATGTGTCGCGGCTCAGGGTTGCCAGAAATTCTCGGAATCCGTTCACACGACACACGAGAAGGTATTGAGATCCTCCGCCCGCTACTCGAATGGGATCGAGACTCGATTGAAACATACCTTGATGAACATAAGATTCCTCACCATATTGATGAGAGCAATGCCGATGAACGATACACTAGAAACGCTTTTCGCCACCGCTACAGCGCACCGATGATGCGCGAATATCGCGATGCCATCCGCCGCAGTTTTCGCTATCTCGAAGAGGATAATAGCTCTTTGATCGAGCCAATGAATTTCATCGAAGTAGATTCATTTGCCTATGCTCATAATCCGCCTAATATCCGTTCACTTGTGGTCGGTATCGATACTTTTTTCAAACAATACCAAGGGTATTTACTCAGCCAACACGACAAAGAGGCACTCAAAAGGGGCGGTGAACATATCATCGGTCGTCATACAGTGGTATCGATAGAGGGAAAATATACTTTTATCGCTCCGTATGAGCCTAATGTCGTTATGGATAAAGGATTTCGTGAAGAGTGTCGAAAGTTAAAAGTGGGGGTAAAACTTCGAGGATACCTGTACGGTACTCCCGAAGCAATGAGTATTATCCGTCTATTAAAAGGCGGCTTAGAACTTCCTCGATTCGACTGACTCCGACGATCTCAATCGCCGCTTTCACTTCATCAGGAATGTCGCTCAAATCGCGATCATAGTTTTTTGCGGGAATAAGGGCAAGTTTCATCCCAGCGCGGTGCGCGGCAATCAGCTTCTCTTTCAGTCCGCCGATAGGGAGAACGTTCCCAGTCAGAGAAACCTCACCCGTCATGGCGATATCGGCACGAACTTTTTTGTTGGTTAGAATCGATGCGATAACTGTAGACATCGCAATCCCCGCACTCGGACCGTCTTTTGGTGTCGCACCATCAGGTACGTGAATATGAAGGTCAAATCGTTTGTAAACTTCGCTCGCATCAACTGCCGTGCTATTTTCACGTTCGGTAGCATTGAGTGGGATAATCGAATGATCTACCGTGAGTTTTCCCTCATCGATCAGAGTTTTTACCACCGAGAGAGCGATACGGGCGGACTCTTTCATCACGTCTCCCAAACTCCCTGTCAGTTGTAATACCCCTTTGCCATTAATACGTATTGCTTCGATTTTCAACACGTCACCTCCGACAGCTGTCCAAGCAAGCCCGTTGACCACACCGATACGGTCGATGTGATCGGTTCGATCGATCTCAAAAATGGTTTTTTCCAAGAACTCTTTGAGATTTTTCAAACTCACGGTCACTTTTTGGGTGCTCGGCTCTTCGAGAATCTTTTTCGCCGCTTTACGAACGATATCAGCAACACGACGGCGAAGGTTACGAACCCCAGCTTCTCGGGTATGCTTTTCGATCACTTCGGCTAACGCCGTTTTTGAGATAGAGAGTTCAGAGGTTTTCAAACCGTGTTTTTTCAGCTCTTGAGGGATCAAATACTGTTTGGCAATCTGAAATTTCTCCTGCGGCGTATACGAGCTCACCGAAATGAACTCCATACGATCTCTAAGCGGTCCAGGAATTTGCCCTACATCGTTCGCCGTAGCGATAAAAATCGCTTTGGATAGGTCGAGATTAAAGTTCAGATAATAGTCTCTGAAATGGGTGTTTTGTTCCGGATCGAGAATCTCCAGCAACACTGCCGTCGGATCACCGCGATGCGATTTAGCAACCTTGTCGATCTCATCGAGGACGATAACAGGATTCATCTTTTTCGCTTCGATCACCCCTTGAACGATACGTCCTGGCATCGCACCGATATAGGTACGACGGTGTCCACGAAGTTCATTCACATCTTCCAATCCACCCAATGCGATACGGACAAGCGGACGTTTGAGTGCAGTAGCAATAGAGTTGGCAAGTGAGGTTTTACCCACACCCGGAGGGCCCGCAAAACACAAAATTGCCCCGCGCCCCTCCTTATCAGCGATTCCACGAAGCTCCAACAACTCTTTAACCGAGAAAAATTCTAAAATACGCTCTTTGGGTTTTTTCAATGAAAAATGGTCTTTATTGAGTTGATTTTCGACATCGTGAATGTTGAGGGCTTTTTTTGCCTCTTCCCCATACGGAATCTCCAAAACCCACTCAAGATAGGTCTGAATCATCCCCGCATCGGCACTGTCGGGATGCATACGTGCAAATCGTTCCAACTGTTTGTTGATCTCTTTGTACGCATCGGGATGCATTTTATCTTTTTTAGCATCAAGCTTTTTACGGAACTCTTCGATCTCTTCATCACGATGAGTATCGGTTCCTAGCTCTTTTTGGATCTGTTTGAGTTGCTCTTTGAGGAAATACTCTTTGTTCACCTTCTCGATTCGGGTATGAACTTTCGAGCGAATCTCTTTTTGGAGTTTGTTGGCTTCAGTCTCTTCGATCAACTCATCGATCAACATTAAAAAGCGTTTTTCTGGATCGCGTTCGATAAAGAGTTTATAGGCATTCTCTTTTTTGATTTTGATGGAACTGCAGATGAGATCGACAATACGGTTGTATTCATGATTCTCTTCGATGGTACGCAAAAGATCAGGGGGAAAATAGTTACTCACTTGTGAAAGGGCACGTACTTTTTCACGAAGAACTTCTAAAATAGCACTCATTTTTAGATCATTCACCGTATACGATTGAATCAAATCGACATGGGCTCGCAAAGGGTTATCATGTACCATCTCCATCACATGACCACGTGCCAATCCTTGGAATAGTACCTTAATACGACCATCAGGAAGTACCACTTTACGCATAATCGAGCCAATAACACCCGCATCATAAATAGCATCCCCTTCTCGTTCCCCCTCATGTTCGGGTTTTATAGGACATACAATCACAAGCGAATTATTTTCGATCGCTTCGGCAGCAGCAGCAATATTCTTTTCATCATTTAAAAAAAGTGGTGAAATCATAAACGGGTATAAAAAAAGTTCATCTTCCGCAATCACTGGTAAATTGGTAGGGAAAGAACTGTAATTACTAAGTTGCATTGAAAAAAATCCTATTTATTTAGTCTCATTGTCATCCATTGAGATGACATTACGCGTTTGCGGGATCAAAAAATTGTACCAACTACTACCACCATCCCCCTCGAATATTTTACGATACCATGGCACATCTGCACTAACAATCTCATTACGGTGAATCCACGTTACCGGAGCCATTGCACGATAATACACTGCCCCTTTAGGCTTGCCTAAACGCTCATACATTTGGGCAATTTGTTCATTGAGTACCCCACGGGCTAAATGCAATTGCGTTTCCATTGTATTGAGTTGTGACAAATACGTTGAATATGGATAATTTACCTTAAATGCTTCTGCTCCTTTAAGCGTCTCATCAATTAACCCTTGATCCCGCCCAGGATTCGGAAGTGCTAAAAATTTTGCTTTAACTTTTAAAAATTCTGCATATTCACGACCATCCGGAGTTGCATATCGACGAATATACTCATTTAAAAAATGTTCCGCTAGTAGATATTCATCATGTGCCATATGAGCCTGCGCCATAATCATCGTTGCTTCTGCTAAAAACGGTGAACCAATATGCTCACTCTGAAGCGAGCTAAAATAACTGTCTGCTTTTTCCAAATTACCATTAGAAACTGAAGTAACCATTTTTTCATACCAGTAATCTGCCGGTTTGTTAAACTCTTCGAGCTCTTTATTGCTGCATCCTGTAAAAAAAATGAGTACCGTTATGACGGCTAATCCTGTTTTGATCATTGACTAAACCCACACTATTTTGAAATTATCAGCTATTTTACCGTAAAGAGATTAAACACCCCTGCTGATTGTTGAAACTTTTTACTTTGATGTGTTAAAATCAGACTATTATGATACAAGAAGGTAGTTATGCAATTTGATTTAAAACTTCCCCTACTCGGTTTTGAAGCAATCTCTAAAATGGAGCTTCAAAAAATTGATGAAAATTTTATGCGACTCGAAAGTATCGGGAAAGGACCATCTTTTACACTCATCAATCCCTTTCCTTTACGTGAATATTCTTTTGATATTCCCTCTTCACTTCAATCATTGCTTGGAATCGAACCCGAAAGCAATCTTCTGATTTATAATATTATGATCCTGCAAACGCCTATTGAAAAATCGACCATTAATTTTATTGCTCCATTAATCTTTAATACGAATAATCAAACAATGGCTCAAATTATCATTGATAACCGTGCTGACTTTGGTATTGCAGAACCGATAGAAAAATATCTCAAGGGCTAATATCATGAATAAATTAATTACTTTTATCGGTAACGGCAAAATGGCTCTTGCTCTTGCAAAAGGATTATGTGATACCCATGCAATCGAGGTAATCGGTCGAAATATGAGCGCTTTGGAAAATTTTGAAAAATCACTTGCTACTCCAATCAAAAAAACTCTTTTTTCAAACGCTGATATCACAGGCAAAATAGTTATTTTATGTGTTAAACCCTCCAATCTCATCGAAGTAGCTCCTTATCTTAAAGGCGTTGCACTTACCCTCTATTCGGTTCTCGCCGGAGTGCAGCTTGAATCACTTAAAATTATTTCTGCGCATCATTATTGTCGTGCAATGCCCAATCTAGCTGCTGAAACAAATGCTTCAATGACTTCTCTGATCGGAGATATCTCTATCGCATCAAACGCAAAAACGCTCTTCAATACTATCGGAACAACCCTATGGCTTAACAGTGAAAAAGAACTCGATATTGCCACCGCATTAGCAGGGAGTGGTCCAGCTTATTTAGCGCTTATCGCTGAAGCATTATGTGATGGTGCAGTACGTGAAGGACTCAAACGTGATGATGCTATGGTGCTGATGAGGGGGCTTTTCAAAGGTTTTGGAGAACTGATCCAAGCTACCCATCCCGCTCTTTTAAAAGATGCTGTTATGAGCCCAGGAGGGACAACAGCTGCAGGGTACGGAGCTCTTGAAAAAGGAAAAATCCGTGAAGGATGTATGGAAGCAATCCGAATGGCATATGCTAAAGCTAAAGAAATGAAATAGCAAAATTATTTATTTTTCTCTGCTTTATCCTCATTACTATGAACTTTCATGGTAAATGAAGATCGAATTTTATCTCCGTCTCTCTCAAAATATATCGGGAAATTAACCCCTATAATCCATTTGCTTTTATTAATTTTATCAATAAACGTATAAAAACTTTCCGGTGAAGTTATTTTTGAAGTTGCGTTGACTTCATACACTTTAAAACTTCCATTATTCTCAAATGTGGTTACTTCCGTCAAATAAAGATCTGAAAATTCTTTACGATATAAACGTTCAAACCTATTGGGGTTAAATGGTGTGCTAAAAGCTGTAATTGTTTGACGATTTTGCTCTTTTATCTCTTTCAGTCGACTATCTGTAATATCGTATTGACGTTGCGCAAGATCCAATTGTTGAAACTCTTTTTTTGCTTCCAATCTCAATAATCGATACTCTTTACCCTTGGGAATCAAAAGGAAAAAAGAGAAAAGAATAACCCATATCAATAATACAAAGGAAAAAATGATGATATAAAGTGTCTGACGATTCATTCGTTCATCTCCATTGCTTCATCATCAAGATAATTGGTTGATACAAATCGATACCATCCGTTTTCAGCTGGGTAAAAGCTACTGTAAGTACGATGGAAAATCGATCTTAGAGGGGCATGAAGCATGTACTCATAGGTATCTTTGTTTGGAGTCATTCCGTATAAAATCAAGGATGAGGCTTCCAATTCAGCTTTATACAGAGTGATATCATCCGGTACTAAATCAAAAAGATTACGGATACTCTCTTTCATCACAGCGTTATCTGTCGTTATCTGTTCTGAAATTTTAACTTCTTCCTCAATGGTAGTAATTTGCTTTTCTATTTGAATAATTGAGCGCTTCAATAATTTCTCTTTTTCCTGAATCGTTTTTCGCTCATTGGCAAAATCATATATTTTATACTGCAAAAAGAAATAAGTGCCCAATAACATCATTATCGTAACCATAAAAAAGAAAAAAACAAGACGTAATTCACCACTTATCACTGGCTTGGAACGAGGAGATATAAAACTATGTTTCATCCTTCTTCCTCATTCATAGAAAGTGAAATCACCTCATCGCCCACATTGATTCGGCGAATTAAAACATTAAGAAATAATTCTTCTTCAAGATAACGCTTTAGTTCGCTTCCGCTTCCATATGCATCAGCGATATAGATTGTCTCGACAAAACGATTTCTACACTCTTTTGAAGCATAAAAATGCTCTAAAGTTTTTTGGATAATTTCAAATCGGCCATAATCATCGTTAAAATGATCCATCTCTTGTTTGATCTCATCTAAATTTTGCACAACACTATTTTTTTCTTCCAATGTCGGTTCGTCTTCATGAAACTCAACAATATCTTCAAGCGTATCCAAATCTTCAATATCACTTAAACTGTCAAGCTCATCTATAATATCTAAATCATCTAAACTCTCAATATCATCAAGATCAATCCCTTTTTGATTTTCTAATTCATCATCGATTCCTACCGTAAATTCACTTCCGACTTCTTCTTTACTTAAAGTTACTTCTTTAGCGTGATTAGGATAATGATGCGCATATTCTAATATTCCCTCATCGAAAAAAGCGATACTCAGTGAATCTTTTTGTGCTAATGCATACAAAGCAAATCCTGTATCAATTTTATCTACAAAAAAATGTTCAATCACCGAAAATGGTGAAAAAATAAAATCAATTCCAACGTCAGAATATGTTTTTTTAAGAGTTTCAACCTCTTGTAATGAAGTATATAGATGCCATTTATTTTTTCTACAAACGGTTAGCACATTATCAAACTCGTTAAAAGAACACCCACTTAATGCTCCTTGCTTCGCGTCTGGATTTAATATAGCAATGTAATGTAAAGGGGATTCTTGTATTTGTTTTCGAAGAAATTTCATCATCATTTCAAATGATGATTGCCCTTCAAAATATTTATTTTCTTTAGTTAGCAGCTTTTTTCGTTTAAAGGTTACAACACGAACATCAAAATTTTCACCCTCGGGGACAATAGCGATAAAAATTTTACTGTACAGCCACTCTATCACTCAAAATCCTCGTGAGTTTTGCATAATGGATGCGATTGACGATAATGATCCATTTTCAAAGCATTTCCCAATTTGGTATAAATCTGTGTCGTAGCCATACTTGTATGCCCTAACAATTCGCTAACATCGGCAATCCGTGCTCCATTGTTTAACAATTCGGTCGCATACGAATGACGCAATTGATGAGGGGTCACTTTGAGTCCAACCTTTGCGAATGCTTTGGTAATTATATATCTTAGACTATTTTCGCTTAATTTTTCACCCATAGTCTCAAAAACGTACTCTTTAGCAGGGTAATGAACCAAATATTCTTGTACCAATAATTGAATGGATTCGATCATCGGAATATCACGTTCTTTAGAGCCTTTTCCTCGTATACGAGACCATCCATCTGCCATATTCATCACGCGAAGATGAGAAAGTTCTGAAATGCGAAGTCCCATGGTATATAATAGGGTAATAGCAAGTTTAGCCGTAGGTTCTGCATATTGAAGCGTATGGAGAATGTGTTCATGTGATATCGGTTTTGGAAGGGTTTTAGCGATTTTAACACTCTCATCCCCTCTTAATACCACCGTTTTTCCTTGTGAGCGGAGATATTTTACAAAACTGCGAATTGCACTGAGTTTAGAAG
>NZ_JBAQPS010000044.1:0-6411 GCF_049305995.1 Sulfuricurvum sp. | reverse complement strand
CGCATTGGCGAGTATATCGGCGAGTGCCGCACCTTGATAGCCGTGCGAATAGACCTCTTCATAGGTAGCATCGATTAATTTTTGTCTCGTATTTTGTTCCATATTGAAATTATAACACAACCTCTTGACTATTTGGTCAAATCGTTTTATAATGCCACTTGACCGAATAGTCAACATCATCCAAAAAGGATCTCTCATGCCACTCATTCAAACCATAGCACCCGAAGAAGCGACAGGTGAGTTAGCGAAACTCTATAAACTCATCGAAGCGATGTGGGGAACCGTTGGTAATAATGCACAGCTTGTCGGTGTCAGCCCTGAGTTATTGCGTCAGCAAATAGATTTTATCAAATTTTACAGGAACCACCCTACTCTATCTATGCCGCTTCTCGCTGCTATCCGAATCATGGTTTCGAATGGCGAAGAGTGCCAGTTTTGTATCGATTACAATACGGGAATGTTGATAAACCTAGCGGGATGGAGCTTCGAGCAAGTCACCGAAATGCGAAACGATCCGAATGCCGCAAATCTCCCTGAACGTGAAATAGCGATGCTCAACCTCGCGATCAAAGCGATACGTAATGCCCACGGTGTTAGCGCAAATGATCTCGATACGTTGCGAGAGATGGGATGGAGTGATAGCGATATTCTCGATGCGGTAAACCATGCGACGCGGATGTTGGCGACCGATATTATTTTTAACACATTTAAAATCGGGGATTATCAATGAGTACCCAAAATACTTTCCAAGGTAAATACGACGGGCGAAGTAACGAAGGTTCCAAAAGAGCACTTTTAGTTATCGATGTACAAAACGAATATTTTACAGGGCTACTTCCCGTATGCTATCCACAAAATACATTACCCAATGTGTTTATGGCGATAAAAGAAGCAAAAAAGTCAAACATCCCCGTCGTCATCATTCAGCACACACTCGTAACACCGAATGCAAAAGCATTTATACGAGAAAGCGAGGGATGGGAACTGCTGGATGAGATTAAAAATATTTCGTACGACCACTATATCGAGAAGAATTTTCCCAGCTCTTTTGTCGGAACCGATCTAGAAGAGTGGCTACGTGCTAACGATATTGATACACTTGTCATCAGCGGATATATGACCCAATTTTGCTGCGATACCACTGCACGCTATGCTTATCATTTGGGCTTCAATGTCGAATTCCTCTCCGATGCGACGGCAACACTGGCATTTGAGAACAAAGCAGGAAAGGTGAGTGCCGAAGAGTTGCACCGCGCGATTTTGATCGTTCAAGCATCACGCTTTAGCAATGTAATGAGTACCCAAGAATGGATCGATACAATATTAGCAAATATCTAAAGGAAAAAAATGGGTACTCAAACCGGAAGATTAAATGAGGCGGATAAAGTATTTATTGCTAAACAAAAGATATTTTTTATTGCCAGTTGCAGCGGCAAAGAGGTGAACCTCAGTCCGCGCGGCTATGACTGTTTTCGGGTGATCGGAGATAACGAAGCGGTGTTTCTCGACTATGCCGGAAGCGGGAATCGTACCGCACGGGATAGTGAAAACGATGGTGAAGTGACAGTGATGTTTTGTTCATTTGAATCTACACCCATGATTCTACGCCTTTTTTGTAAAGGTGAGGTCATTGATAAAAATGATAAAAAACTACAAGAATTATTTCCTTTTTCTGATCTACGAGGGATGCGACAATTTATCAAACTCACGATCTATTGTGTTGAACATAGCTGTGGCATGAGTGTTCCACGATACGAGTTCATCGGACAACGTAACGATCTCAAAGAGTGGTGTCAGGATGAAGATCGAGCAGGAAGATTAGATGAATATATGCAACGTCGTCATACACAACCTGATTTAAACAACTAGTGATACAATCCCATTCATGATTACACACCGTTCAAGTACGCGTAGCGGCATTCTTTATATGCTAGCCGCATCATTTTTATTTGCCTTAACTATGGCATTTGCTAAACTTTTATCATCTAGTATGGGGTCGGTAGAAGTAACATTTTGGCGTAATGCGATCGGTTTGATTGTTATCAGTATAACCTTATACCATTCACCAATACACAATATTGGCGGTCGTCCATATACGTTGATTTTTCGAGGAATTATAGGAACCATTGCTCTTTTGACTTTTTTTTATACGATTAGTGCGACATCCCTCTCAAACGCTATTGTGTATGCAAAAACAGAGCCGATTTTTACCGCTATTCTTGCTTTTATTTTCCTCAATGAACCATTAAAACGCACAACTATTATCGCCATTTTGATTGGTTTTTTAGGGGTTATTATCCTCAGCGGTACAGAATGGAATACTCTATATTTTATGGGAATTTTGACAGGATTTCTTTCAGCTCTTGCGTATACCAGTGTTCGAAGTTTAAAAGCTTATTATGATGAAAGAAGTGTTGTTCTATCCTTCATGATTTTTGGCACTTTACTCCCAATAGCAATGATGTCAATCGGAGAGTTTTATCCGGTGAATATTTTTGGTTTTGAATTTATCCCTTTTGTTTTCCCCTCTTCTAGCGACTGGTTATGGATTATCTTTATGGGGGTAACCGCAGCATTTGGGCAAGTCTATATGACACGTGCCTATTTTTACGCTAAAGCAGGCATCGTCAGTACCGTCAGCTATTCAGTTATTCTCTTTGCAACTCTATTTGGAATTGTGCTTGGAGATATGTTACCAACTTCTACGATTATTCTTGGGGGTGCTCTGATTATTTTTAGCGGTATTCTCCTCACACGACAAAAATAACATAGCTTTTTCAGGATGAAACAATGAAACACTTTACCTCTGAACCCCTCACAAACATCCTCGAATGGGCGAATGAAACACTCGCGATAAATGATACTATCAGTTTGAAGGTTCTTAATCCCGATATTGGACGAGAGCACTACGCAGGTGAAATCATCTCCATCAACCAAATTGATTATCTTTACCGTAGCTACAAGGCATGGAGCGATTTGGGTGAACTCCTCTTTTGTCGAATGCTGACCCCAAAACTCCTAGATAATAATACAGTGATAATCACCTATGAAAAACTCAATCTTAATGATTCATTTCACCTATCTACTGAGAAAGAAGAAAAATACGGAACGTCATCCCGATTTGCTTCCATCCATAAAAATGAAGAACCTGCATTTTTAAGTGCTTATCTTCGTGCGCTAAAAAGTGTCAAAATAGGAGAAAAAAAACGGATTCTGAATTTGGGGATTAATACAGGAGACGAATTCGAGCTTATCCGACAAATGCTATCCAGTGAAACATACTATAACCTCTCCCTTGTCGGGATTGATTTTTCCCAAAGTGCCATCAATGTTGCACAAGAGCGATTTCATGAGGGAAATGCTACTTTTTATGTCCATGACATCAACGACCTTGCCTCTCTTAATTTAGGTAAATTCGATCTGATTATCACTATTGGAACACTCCAAAGTACATCGTTAGAATTTAAACCTCTCTTTGCGTCACTGGTTCAAGAGTACCTAACTACTGATGGGGCGATGATACTGGGGTTTCCAAATTGCCGTTGGATGGGAGGTGAGATGATTTACGGAGCTAAAGCTCCTAATTATCCTTATTCAGAGCTATCTATACTGATAAAAGACATCTACTATTGTAAAAAATATTTACAACAAAAAAAGTTCCGTGTCACCGTAACGGGAAAAGATTATCTCTTTCTCACTGCTACAAAAATAGTTGTTTGACCTGTTAAACTTATTTCGCTAGGATAAGAAGTTCAAATAAAGGGTAATTATGTTCAGAATACGTCTCTTTTTACTTTTTATGCTTATGCACTCATTTACTGCCTATGCCCTCAGTGAAGTTGAGACAATCAATCTCTCTTTAAAATCAATTGGAAGTGAAGAGACTCTCAATAATACTCAAGTTCTTGATAAAACCCTCGACAATTATCGAGGAACGATTAAGCCCCTCTATCATCGCTACACCCAAACCACGACAGAATTCGAAAAAATCAAATCAAAATTCGAAGCAGAGGGTATCCCCGTATTTTTCTCCCTTATCCCATACGCCGAATCTAAATTCAATCCTACGATTCGCGGCTACGGTACTGCTGGATTATGGCAGTTTGGAAAACAAAGTGCCAAAAACTTCGGGTTGAATGTCAAAAAAGGAAATGATGAACGTCTTGATCCTGACCGATCGACCGATGCGGCGATACGGTATATCAAATATCTCAAACGAGAGTTCGGAAGCTGGTATTTAGCCGATTTTGCGTATGCCATGGGGGAAGGAACGCTTAAACGACTGATTCAAAAAAATGGAAGTAAAAAACTATCCGTACTGCTAAAAGACCCCCATTTTCCATCAGGAACCAAGGCCCATTTTGCAAAAACACTTTTATTGGATGCAAAAATTCATTATACTAACATAGATGAGGAAAATAATGAAGATATTTCCGTTCGTGGTGAGCAAGTCGAACCATGAATAGTTCACCCAAGGACGAGCTCAGAGCGAACGAGGTTATAATTAGCCGATATTAGTATAAACCGCTTGAACGTCATCGTCCTCTTCGAGTTTATCGATAAGCTTTTCGATATCTTCCATCTGCTCTTCACTGAACTCTACAGGAGAGTTTGCGATACGCTCTAATGCGGCACTATCAGGGGTGATTCCCATTTTTTCTAATTCAGCGGATAACGCCCCAAAAGCAGTGTATTCGCCATACACACTCACTTCACCCTCTTCTTCTTCGATACTCTCTATCCCTGCATCGATAAGTGCAAATTCAAGCTCTTCGAGATCCATTGCAGGTTTTGGAAATCGAAATACCGCTTTGCGGCTAAACATAAATTCGAGTGAGCCGTTGTTGAGCGTCTCCCCTTTGGCACGACCGAAAATAGTACGAACATTGGAGATTGTACGGGCATTGTTATCGGTAGCACACTCTACGAAAAAGAGTACTCCATGTGGTCCTTTTCCCTCGATGTTCATCTCTGCCAAGGAGATAGCGTCTTTACCGCTGGCACGTTTGATCGCCGCATCGATATTGTCTTTTGGCATATTTTGCGCTTTTGCCGTCAAAATCGCACTGCGGAGTTTCGGGTTCATATCGGGATCTTCCCCACCCTCTTTTGCCGCCATTGTGATAATTTTGCCCAGCTTTGGAAATACGCGGGACATATTGCCCCAACGTTTCATTTTTGCCGCTTTGCGATATTCAAACGCTCTTCCCATACGGTACGCTCCCTCGAATTAACTTATAATAATTGTGAAATTATAGCGGGTTTAACGATGCATAACAAATTGTTTGTTTATTTACTACATCTATTTTGAGTCAAAAAACTGAAACTGATGGCGACCATTCTTTTTCGATGCATACATTGCCATATCCGCATTACTTAAGAGTAATTTTGCATTCTTTCCATCTTGCGGAAATAGACTGATCCCGATACTACATGCACTAAAGATTTTTTGATTGTTAATGATAAAAGGCTCACTAAAGAGTTTTTGTATTTTTTCGGCTATTTTACTAAAATGAGCCATAGTAATACCATTTTCGACAATAAGGACAAATTCATCTCCTCCTAAACGTGATATCGTATCCCCTTTTCGGATAATTTTTTGCATCCTTTTAGCAGCTTCGATTAATAACTTATCACCACTTGCATGACCGAGAGAATCATTAACCTCTTTAAAATGATCTAAATCGATAAAAAATACACCAAAAATCTCTTTTGTGCGGCTTTTACGCTGAATCGCTTGTTCGATTCTGTCCATCAAAAGGCGTCTATTCGGTAAGTGCGTCATTGGATCATGCATGGCAATATGAGAAAGCTTTTGTGTTTCTACCATTAGCTGATCTTGCATAGAAAGATACTCTGAAATATCATGAGTAAACTCTAAATAAGCGGTTATCTCCCCTTTTTCATCAAAAACAGGGCGCATATGTACTTCTATATGGTGTTTATGACCCTCTTTATCTTTACGTACATGACGCAGCGTAATTGGCCGTTTTGTTTTTTTAACACTATTCATAGGACAAGAACTACCGTCTTCTGAACAAGCAGGAGCTGTTTTTTGTGCAATATTAAAGCATTTATTGACCAGTACCGAATCATCCGTTTGCTCTCTTGCCGCTTGATTCATCATCGCTATCGTATAATCGGGTTCGATATAGAGGATAGGATCAGGGATTCCATCAATCATGGATTGCATTATTTCACGGGTGGTATTAAGTTTTTTCTCCAAAGTGATGATTCGAGCTACTTTTTCTAAAATATGTAAAAGCTGATAGGGATCGGTCGGTTTGAGAATATAATTATCGACATGAAGTGCAATACTTCGTAACAACAGATGAGTATCACTAAAAGCAGAGTTAACAATAATAGGAAAAGAAGGGTGTGTTTGACGTATCCGTTCTATCATCTCTAAAC
>NZ_JBAQPS010000043.1:0-2635 GCF_049305995.1 Sulfuricurvum sp. | reverse complement strand
TCTAAGAGGTGCTGAAGAGGGCTTTCATTCTCTTCGGGTGAGAACGAGCAGGTACTATATAGCAATTTGCCACCCGGTTTGAGGGCATCGAATGCCGAGAGGAGCAAACGGCGTTGGAGTTTTGAGGTCTCTTTGACTTTGTGAACGCTCCAGTAGCTCATGGATTTTGGCTCATGGGTTTTAAAGCGTGCTTCGGACGAACACGGGGCATCGAGTAAAATGCGATCAAACATCTCTGGGCATTTTTTACCGACACTTCGTCCGTCGGTCATGTAAGTGTGGGCGTTGGTCACCCCTTGGGATTTGAGATTATCGCAGAGGCGGAAAAAACGCTCGCGCTGAAGCTCCACCGCAGAGAGCCATCCGGTGTTCTCCATCATCCCTGCGAGCATGAGGGTTTTTCCCCCCGGTGCGGCGGCGAGATCGAGTACCGTCTCTTCGGGGCGAGGAGCGAGCAACACGGGGGCAATCATCGAGGAGAGGTTTTGGATATAGAGACGCCCCTCGTAGAATGCGGATGTCTGAGTGAGGGCGAGTTTATCTTCGGGATTGATACGATACACTCCCTCTAGGATATTCCACCCTACTCTCTCGTAAACGATCCCCTCTTTCTCTAGTTCGGCTTCGAGTGCTTCAGGGGTTGTTTTAAGGGGGTTATAGCGAAAGGTGACCCGCTTGGGTGCATCAAAGGTTTTGAGTATTGCATCAAACTCTCCAGGTGGAACGATTTTCTCCAAACGTTCGCTAAACGCTTCGGGGAGACTCATTTGCGCACCACTCCACTGAGTACTGGGACGAAATCACACACTTCGAGGGTGTCTTCGTGGATGACACCGCCTTGCTTTGTAAAACGGGTAATCACTTGTTCTCGTCCTTTATCGATAGGGGCGATCAAAATCCCCCCCTCGGCAAGCTGATGAAAGAGTTTTTGAGGGATTTCGCGTGCCGATGCCGAGAATAAAATCCGATCAAACGGAGCGTATTGCTCCCACCCGTTTTGACCGTCATCGGTACGGGTGTGGATATTGCCCAGTCGTAGATGGCGAAAACGCTCTTTGGCTTCGAGTAATAGCGATTCGATCCGCTCGATGGTGAATACTCTGCGGAAAACATGAGAGAGAACCGCCGCTTGATAACCGCTGCCGCAACCGATCTCTAGGACACTGTCGCATCCCTCAGGGCTTAGATATTGGGTCATTTTTGCGACCGTCAGGGGTGAGGAGATGTACTGCTGTGCACCGATGGGGAGAGCGTCGAGACGATAGGCATTGTGACGCATTGCCAGTGGGACAAAGACCTCTCGATTGGTATTGATGATGGCGTTTTTAATCACAGGACGGAGCGGAAATTTTTTACTGATCTCTTCTGCCATCCGAGTGGTTTTAATCGCGGTTATTTTATCGATGCTCATTTTATTCCTACGTTGAGGTAGCGTCGCATGGACTCTACGGTACGGCTTTCGTAATGGGATGTTAGTATTTCTGAACCGCTGTTGCGGATTTCGCCGCCAAAGGGGGTGATGATTCCGCTCATTCCGCTGGTATCGGCATTGTCCGCGTCGGAGGCGAGTACATAGCACTGGTTCATTATGGCGAGAGCGTTGGTGAGGGTTACAAAATGTTCGCTGCGTAGTTTTCCCCACTGTGCGGGAATGGCGATAATATCGCACCCCTCCAACTTCTGCCAAAGGTTCTTAAATCGAAGTTCGAAGCAGATGAGGATGCCGATGGTGATCCCCTCAAAGAGAAATGGTGCTATAGCACCCTCTTCTCCTGCACTAAAATATTCGTGTTCGGCTCCGAGTGCAAATAGTTTTACTTTGGCTTGGGTATGGATTATTGCGGTGTTGTGTAGAGCATAGGCGATATTATAGAACGCATCGCCCTCTTTTGTAATTGCAGTAAAGATGAGTAGGCGATTTGTGATGGATGCACGTAGTTTTTCGAGAGCGTAGATTGTAAATGCGGATGCTTCTTCAAATCGAGTATAGACAAAACCGCTCAAGCACACTTCGGGGGCGACGATGATAGCATCTTCGGGAGCTTGGTCGATGAGGGTGGTGAGTCGGTCAAGATTGTGAAAAAAATCCTCACTCGTCTCAAAACACAGTGAGACGATCGGACGGGTTTTAGAAGTCGTCAAAGCTGAGGCTTCCTTTGGAATAGTTGGTTACTGTCCCCTCGAAGAAGTTGGTTTTTTGGTCGTTGAACTTGGAGAAATCATCGACCCATTTGATCGGGTTAGAGACATTGTAAAGAGGTTTCATCCCGACCGCAGTGAGACGGTTATCGGCGAGATGTTTGATGTATTGTTCCACGATTTCGTTCGTGAGTCCCAAAATCTGTCCTTGGGTGATGTACTGACCCCATGCCACTTCGAGCTCTACCGCTTTGCGGAACATATCGTAAACCTCTTCGAGCAGCTCTTCGGTAAAGAGATCCGCTCTTTCGCGTCGGAGGGTGTTAATGATGTTTTGGAACAATACGAGGTGAGTCACTTCGTCACGCTGGATAAAGCGGATCATTTGAGCAGAACCTAACATTTTTCCCGAACGAGCAAGCGTGTAGATGTAGGTAAATCCGCTGTAAAAGTAGATCCCCTCCAAAATTTGATTTGCAAAACACGCCTTGACAAA
>NZ_JBAQPS010000042.1:0-8374 GCF_049305995.1 Sulfuricurvum sp. | reverse complement strand
AATTACTTTAGATTGTTCTATATATCGTACCCACAGATTGTCCAGTCAGTGCCTGACCAATTTAGGTTAAATTATCAAAAAGTCCAGTCATTGACTGGAAAATCTACAAAATATCAAATAGACATTTTTAGACTTCTTAATTCTTGTACTTTTACCCATTTTATCGAACTGATAAAAATTGATGATTCCTTAAAAAGATTGTTTTATGAAGTTAAGACGATTAAAGGAAATTGGAGTGTTCGAGAACTGCAACGACAAATTTACGCTCAAACCTATGAGCGAATAGGATTATCGACCAATAAAAAAGAGCTAATTGCATCGATTACGTCTGCAACCGAAACACTACTGCCTGAACAGATTATCAAAGACCCCTATATTCTAGAATTTACGGGGTTGGAGACCAAAGCGAAATACAGTGAAAACGATTTAGAGATGGCATTGTTAAACCATTTACAAGACTTTTTACTCGAACTTGGCAATGGGTTTTGTTTCGAGGCACGTCAAAAACGGATTTCGATAGATAACGAGCATGACCGAATCGATTTGGTCTTTTATCATCGGGTGCTAAAATGTCATGTATTGGTTGATCTAAAAATCCGAGAGTTTTCTCATGCTGATGTCGGGCAGATGAATTTTTATCTCAATTACTACAAAAACGAAATTATGGCGGAAAGCGACAATCCACCTATCGGTCTGATACTGTGTGCGACGAAAAATCATACCAAAGTAGAGTATGCTACGGCTGGGCTTAGTAATCAGCTTTTTGTTTCCAAATACAAAATTAATCTCCCTTCTTTGGAATCGATAGAGGAATTTATCGAAGATGAATTAAGTGAACTTCAAAAAGATATTAAAGGAATTGAACCATAATGGAATACTGGAATCATATTTACGAGCATTTTAACCCCGTAGCATTTAGCATCTTTTCTATTCCCGTTCATTGGTATGGGTTGATGTACGTCCTTGCGCTGTTGGGTGCCCTCGTGATTGCGAAATGGATTGTCCAAAAAGATAATATCGATATTACTAAAGATCAGTTGGACGATTATTTTATCTATGCGGAGATAGGGGTGATCTTGGGGGCACGATTGGGATATATCCTCTTTTACGATACCCACACGATGTACTATCTCACGCAGCCGTGGCAGATTTTTAATCCGTTTATGGACGGACAGTTTGTCGGGATTCGGGGGATGAGTTTTCACGGGGCAATACTCGGATTTTTGATCGGTTCGTATCTGTATCATCATCGTCACGGGATCCCTTTTGGTCGGCTTATGGACCTAGTGGCGGTATCGGTGCCACTCGCATACGTGTTCGGGCGGATCGGAAATTTTCTCAATCAAGAACTTGTCGGACGTGCTACCGATGTGCCGTGGGGGATTTATGTTTATGATACCCTCCGTCACCCCTCGCAGCTGTATGAAGCATTTGTCGAGGGGATTGTGGTCTTTGTGATCATCTTTGCGTATCGTCACCGTAAAGCGTTCGAGGGCGAGTTGATTTTGCTGTATGGATTTTTATACGGAATTGGACGGGGAGCGGTCGAATTTTACCGCGCTCCCGATGCGCAGATCGGCTATATCGTAGGGGAATGGATGACGCTGGGGATGGCGCTTAGTTTTGCGATGGCAGGAGTATCAGCGATTTTGTGGGTTTATTTTAAAGGGAAAAATAGAAAGGTTATTTGATGAAAAAATGGTTTTTTTATATTGGGATAACTCTATTTTCTTTCAGTGCGGGGTGGTGTTTGACTGGTTGTGCAACAGAAATGAGACATTTTTCCGATGGAATGCTTAAAGGTGATACATATATCAAATCAAAAATGATTTGGGAAATAATTGCACTTGAATCCCAAAACAAGAGTAAAACAAGAGTAAAACAATAATAAAATATAATGATGCAAGCAAAATTATTGAGCGTCATTTTACACTTGGAATGGATAAAGATCAAGTTATATCCATCTTAAAAAATGATGATTTACGCTACACTGAAGAGGGTAATAAGTTTTTTGTTTATTGCCAATATGGTTTGTATCGACTCGTTATTTTAAATTTTTTCTTTGATTCACAAAACAAATTAGTTGGATTTGATGGAACGTATATAGTTACTTCTGAGCTTTAGAAGGGGATGCTTTTCGTCATCCTCGGGCTTGACCCGGGGATCCATCTCTTTGAATTAAAGCTGGATTCCCGATCAAGTCGGGAATGACGAATTAGATAAACCGGATACAAAAATGGTGTATCCCCTCTTTGTACTCGTAATTTAAATTAAAGCGGTGCAGCTCACACACCGATTGGGCGATGTAGAGCCCCAATCCTAACCCTCCGTCTCCTCTTTCAGTTACAAATGCCTGTAACGCCTCTTCGACAGGACGTTTTAGAGGCTCTCCCTCATTTTTAATGCAGAGGGTACTCCCATCGCAGATAATCTCAATCGGATAAGCGGTCGCATGACGGTAGGCATTATCGATCAAATTCTCTAGTGCACTTGTAAAAAGGGTTGGATCGACATGGATGTTTTGATCACATCCGATGAGGTGGATATTGCTCTCATCGAGTAGGAGATGATCGATTACAGTATCGACCATCGTCGCGATGGAAACGTCATGCCGTTTGAGGGAAAAAGCGTGCATTTTTTCGATATCCGCCATTTGGTGAATCAGATGCTCCAGCCGTAAAAACAATTTAGCAAGCAGATTACGGTTAGGGCTCGGATCTTCGAGTTCGACGATGAGTTTCCCTTTGGTAATTGGAGTTTTGAGCTCGTGCATGATATTGCGCAAGAAAAGTTCACGCGATTTTTTGAGTCTGTTTTGTTTCTCAAGTGCATCGTAGAGGGCGTTGGAGATGAGGGCGATTTCATCTTTGCCGTTATTGGTGCTATTGAGGACTTCCTCCCCTTCACCATAGCGTTGAATCTGTTTATAGAGATATTTGAGGGGTTTGAGATTGCTCCACAGCAGTAGATACATGCTCACTAACCCGCCTAAAAGGGCGAAAAATAAAAACCAAACGAAATAGTAAGTTCTCCCCTCCGCCGTATCGCGGTAGAGCATCGTGCAATGCCCCTCTGAGAGCTCATAGATAAATCCGACATCATCTTTGTAAATGGTGACTTTCACGTTGCGAGAGCGGAGTTTCGATTGCATCGGGGGGGGGAGTTTTATGGCTTCGCATTTTCGGGTTTTTGCCTCCATCACTTTAAAACCCGCTTCGGCTAACTCATGGTTCTTTTCCATACAGCTACGTGCTTTTGTCTCATCGATGATACGAGAGAGTTCCATGGAACGGTGAGCTAGAAGGTGAAGTTTTTGACGTTCTTGCTCATGAAGTGCGGAGACAAAAAGCAAAACCAATACGATCAGTGCGAGAAAAAAAAAGGCGTGTAGTTTAAAAAAAACGGAGTGACGGCGTGAGATCATAGGGTAAATTGGTATCCCATTCCGCGAATAGAGCGGATAAGGGTAGGGTGTTTTGGATTGGGTTCGATTTTTTGGCGTATTCGGCTGATGAGGACGTCGATACTCCGCTCACTGCTCTCCCACCCGATCGATTCGACATTGTTGGCGATAAAATCACGGGAGATGATTTGACGGTGATGTTTGATCAGCAGTGATAACAACTCAAATTCGGCACGGGTAAGGGGGAGAAGTTCCCCCTCTTTGTAGATGCCGTTTTCATCGACACGAAAGGTGTCACTGCTCGCTTGGATCGTTTTGCCGTTGATGCGACGAAGGAGACTTTGGATTCTGGCTACCAGCTCTCTGGGCTCATAGGGTTTTGGGAGGTAGTCATCGGCACCGAGTTCGAGTGCGATCACTTTGTCTCCCAAATCACTCCGAGCCGAGGAGATGATGATCGGGATGTCGCTTTTTTCACGAAGTGCTTTGCAGACATCCAATCCATCCATATCGGGGAGGGTGAGATCGAGTAACACGAGATCATACGACTCGATTCCCAAGGAGTTTAGTGCTACTTTGGGGTGAGCGTAAGAGATAACCTCCATCTGATAACGGCTCAAATATTGGGTCAAAAGATCCGATATTTCGAGGTCGTCTTCAATCAGGAGGATTTTAATCATCGTTTTTTATTTTTGCTCGCAGTTTTTGCAGCCCATTTTGTCTTCACCCATTTTCATTCCCTTCATATCTTTCATATCTTTCATATCTTTCATATCTTTCATATCACCTTTATTTGGGCAGTTTTTTGAACCCATTTCTCCCATCATCATTTTCATACCTTCAAGTTTAGCACGTTGTTCAACTGTGAGTACTGCCATCATTTTGTCATGCTGTTTGTTGTGGAATGCTTTTCCTTCTTCACGAAGTGCGGTAACTTGTTCTTTTTGTTTGTCATCAAGACCCAGTTTTTCCATCATAGGTGGGAGCTTTTTCGTGTTGCATTCGCATTTTTGCATCATACCGCCTTTATCTCCGCCCATACCGCCTTGCATGGGACATGCCATTAACGCTGTTGCACCGAGGATCAGTGCGATACTTAGAATCTTTTTCATTGGGTTTCTCCATTGGGTTATATTTATACTTTGAGAGTATAGAGGAATCATGTCAATACTATGACAATCTAGTATTAACAATATTAATGAGATACCTCTTCACTCTGAGCTTCGGTGATTTTCATCAACGTTAAAAAGAGTACCGTGATAGCCGGACCTATAATCATTCCCCAAAAACCGAATGTCGCTAGCCCTGCCAAGATGGCAAAAAAGATTATGAGTTCATTAATCTTCTCTTGAGGTTTGATTAACTTTTGATTGATTATTTTGATAATTATCGGTTTGATAAAGGTGTCGGCAACGACAGAAATTACGATAATTGTATAGAGTGCGATAAAAAGGGCATTGTCGGTATTGCCCAATGTGAGTTCAAATAAACTGAACGGAAGCCACATAATAACACCTCCTATCACAGGGATCAAGGATGCAAAGCCGTACATAATTCCAAAGAGCAAACCATTGTATCCCATGTATTCGATAGCAATCCCAAATAATGCACCTTGAAATACAGCAGTAGCGAGAATGGAATAAAAAACGACACTCATGGAAGAGCGCATTTCGAACATAATGAGAGTACTTTCTTGCTGTGGAAAGTGAGCAGAGCGTTTGAAAAATTCAAAAATATCCCGTCCGTAGTAATGGGCAATGAAATAGAAAATGAGTATAAAAAGGGTACCCGAGAGAAACGACATCGCAAAGCTTCCGATTTGAGAAGCGTAAGCGATGATGTGCTGGCTGAATGCGGTAGGATCAAACTTGACTAATGATGCCTCTACTTTTGCTTCGAAACGGGAGAGAGAAGGGGGGAGGTGAGTGATCCAATAATGAATTTTTGCTTCCATCGTGTTCATGATCATCGGGTCAATATTTTGCATCATGATGGAGATATGAAATAAGAAATATCCCAGTGGTGCAAAAAAGAGCAATCCAAGCATTAAAGTAGAGAGTGCAGATGCCCAAAAACGGCTTTTAGTCAGATGAAAAAACCCCATTTGGATATGGTGGGTAGAGATAGCAAGTAGCGAAGCGACGATGATACTCATCCAAAACGGTTCATACAAAACGTAGATTCCGTACGAAACGATCAATAACAATGCGAGGGTAAAGTGCTCTTTTTTCATACTCATACCTTACTCAAATAAACCGCTTTGAGGTATTCCAAATTTGAGAAGTTCATAGGTTTTAGCGGTTGCAACCCGTCCGCGAGCCGTTCGTTCCAAATAACCGTTGGCAAGGAGATAAGGCTCTAGTACATCTTCAATCGTCCCCTCATCTTCGCTGAGTGCGGCGGCGATAGTGGAGAGCCCCATCGCCCGTCCTTTGGCATCCATCAGCAGTTTCAGTAGACGTATATCCATCTCATCAAACCCGTTGGCGTTGATCCCCAGCTGATCGAGGGCGTAGCGGGAGCGTTCATGCAAAATAGTATTTTCGTTGGCAACGTCGGCAAAATCTCGAACTCTTTTTAGCAGTCGTAATGCGATTCTAGGGGTTCCGCGTGAGCGCTTGGCGATTTCGTGTGCTGCCTTTTCGTCGATGCTTTTGCCCAGTTTTGTGGCGGCTTGGGTGATGATACTGCACAGCTCATCGGGAGAATAAAATTGCATTCGAAAATTCATCCCGAAGCGATCTCTTAGAGGATTCGAGAGCATCCCCGCACGGGTCGTTGCTCCGATGAGGGTAAAACGGGGGAGGTCAATTTTGACCGTCTGTGCCGCAGGGCCGCTACCGATGATGATATCGAGGCGGAAATCTTCCATCGACGGGTAGAGAATCTCTTCAACGGCCGGAGAGAGGCGGTGAATCTCATCGATAAAGAGAATATCCCCCTCTTCGAGGTTGGTGAGGATGGCGGCAAGATCACCGCTTTTTTCGATCATCGGTGCGGCGGTGACTTTGATATTGCTCCCCATTTCATTGGCGATGATGAGGGCTAACGTCGTTTTCCCCAAACCGGGAGGGCCGTAAAAGAGGACATGATCGAGGGCTTCGCGCCGTTTGGAACTCGCCTCAATAAAAACACTTAGATTTTTTTTGATCTGCTCTTGTCCGATATATCCATCCCAACTGCTAGGGCGGAGTGAGGTTTCGGTAACCTCTTCGGCATTGAATTTTTCGATTTCAACTATCCGTTCCATTTATTAATTCGTCTTTTGATATTTATTGGGATTAAAAGGTTCGTTATGTTCTTGAAGACATTGTTGACGTTCATCTAAGCTTTTTATCTTATCACAATTTTGTTTTGCAATATTATGCAATAAAGCATGTTCGCCCACTCCCCATTTATTGAAACATCCGCTAAATACTAGTGCAGATAGGATTAAACTAATAGATAAAATTTTCATTTGGAAACTCCTTGCTTTGTACTTCATTTTTATAACTATTTATTGCTTCTTTGACAGCAGCAGCCCCGTTCATGTATTGTTTGACAAATTTCGGGACAAACGGCTCATACAGCCCCAACATATCGGAAAAGACGAGTACTTGACCATCTACGCCATTACCTGCTCCGATACCGATCACAGGGATAGAGACGCTTTGAGCAACGCGCTCTGCGACATTCGCTTTAACCCCTTCGATAACAATGATAAAAGCTCCCGCTTTCTCGATAGCTTGCGCATCAGCGATCAACGAGATGGTCTCTTCTTCGGTTTTGCCTTTGACCTTGTATCCTCCCTCAGCACGAAACGCTTGGGGGAGGAGTCCGATATGACCGCATACGGCGATTCCGTTGGAAGTGAGATGGCGTACCAAATGGGCTTTGTCGGCTCCCCCTTCGATTTTTATTGCATCTGAGGGGGTTTCGCGATAGACACGGATAGCATTTTCAAGAGCGGTTTTTTCATCGCAATACGTCCCAAAAGGCATATCGGTGATGACAAACACCTCAGAGGCTCCTTTGCAAACGGCATTGGTGTGATAGATCATTTGATCCATCGTTGTACTCAGAGTATCGGGGTTGCCTCCAAAACTCATATTGAGACTGTCACCGACGAGGAGGATATCAGCACTTTCACTCAAAAGACGGGCGAAAAGGGCATCGTATGCCGTGATCATCACGAGCGGAAGGGAGTGTTTGCGTTTTTGAATCGAACCGATTGTCAGTTTTTTCATTAGTGTCTAAACTCTCATGTGTATTAATGGAGATAGTTTACCCAAAATTTCCCTCTCAAAGAATTTGTATGACATTTTAAAACAGATGATTAATGAAAAGCTCGATATAATTCACCCATAATAGGAGAGTTCATTATGGGGATACGGAGTGTTCTAGAAGCCAATTTCGATTTTGAAATCATTGATGAATTTTTAGATCATTACGCGATGATGACAGAAGTTATGGAGTCTTTGATTATCGATTTGGGGAATACCGAACGTTACCATCGTAGTATAGAAGAGTTATTTCGTATTTTTCATAATATTAAATCAGCATCTGGTTATTTACAGATTCAGCCTATGGTTCGCATGGCAACATTTGTTGAAGATGCTCTTGAACACTTGAGGTCTCGTGATCAAGTGGTTAATGAAGAGACGATTAACTGGTTTATTAGTATTTCAGATATATTCTTACAATGGCAGGAAGATTTTAAAATGGATAACGAACTCTCTAAAATTTCATTTCATTTACTTATTTTACCCGATATGGAGAAAGCGTGAAGCAACTCGTAGCTTATATTACCGCAGGTTATCCTGATAAAAATTTTACCGTTGATTTGGCATTGGCACTGGGAGAAAACGGTGTCGATACCCTCGAACTCGGTGTTCCCTTTTCCGATCCGGTCGCTGATGGTCCCGTCATCGAAGCGGCAAATCACCGTGCCCTCGAAGCGGGATTTCGTTTCGCCGACTTGCTAGATATTTC
>NZ_JBAQPS010000041.1:0-14523 GCF_049305995.1 Sulfuricurvum sp. | reverse complement strand
ACTTAATACAATAACTACTCCATTCAAAACTATTAAGGTTAGTAATGTCTTACAAAGAAGCGTAATAAATGATACATTTATAGCATCAAAAAAATAAGACTGGGAAGTGATTAAAAAACCAAAAATTGCAAAAAATAAAAATAAAGTTCGATGATAATTTATTAAGTAAAATTTTGAATTTTCTATATCAGCTAAATCAAATTTGTTATTTCCAAATGTTGAACCACGAAAATCTACATTTTGCAATTCTGCTTTTTGAAGATAAAAATTATTTAACTCTGCAAAGCGAAGATTTATTGGAGAGTAGTTGGTAGCTTTTCGGTATTCATTCCATTCCGTAAGGTTTTTAGAATCAGAGCATTTTTTGAGCAGTTCATACGCTTTTTTATCGTACCATATTCCCATACTCACTGCTCCCTAATGTTTTACAACATTATACCCCATGATTCTGATCCCAGATACGAATATGCAGACGGTCGGAGTAGATAAATCCTCTCCGTTTGCACAGTTCGATGACCGCTTCGCAGTTCGCTTCGATATGAGCTTTATCACCGCCTAGCGGCATACAATAGACGGGAGTAAACGGATGCGGGGCGATGATCGCATCGATCTCCGCTTCCATGTGGCTCCCCAGTGAGGGTTCATCGACACTGAATTTAAAAAAGCTCTCACGGGCATTGCCGATAATCGCACCATACACCTCCGGCTTCACCCGACGATTCTCAGGCTCACCGCTGTTGGAGAGTTTCACTGAGAGAGCATAAGTCGCCTCACGATAAAAAGGAAATCGGACAAAATCGGGAGCAATCGTCGCATTGGTCTCAAAAGTCACCCGATGCCCCTGAGAAATCAGATGCTCGATAAATTCGACAAAAATCGGTTCATTCGCGTAGATCAGCGGTTCCCCTCCGGTCAAAACAATATCAACATTATGGGGAAGACGATAACCGTTCATAATCCAAATGAGGCTTTGCAGCTCTTCGATCTCCATCCACAAATCGCCGAACCCTTTGCGATCGACCGCATACACGGTATCGCACCCTATGATTTCATGTCCATCGGGGGTGATCTCGGTGCATCCGAACCCTTCGCATTTGAGATTGCACCCGCCGAAACGGAAAAAGAGTGAGGGTGTACCAACGTATTTCCCCTCCCCCTGAACGGAGTAAAAATGCTCAACTAAATAGAGCATTTTAACTCCGTCGAAAGCGTAGCTTTTTGAGCTTTCAGCTGAGGAAAACCCAGTGTTAACGTAGATGTTTGGACGCGTTCAAACATCGTATTACAATGGTCATAAAAATGTTCAACTAAATAGAGCATCTTCACCCTCCCGTTTCGTAAAATGCGCGATTGGATTGCTCGGTGTCACCCTCGCTCCAGCGATTCTTTTCAGGCTTGGTGCGAATAACCTCTTTGAGTACCAATGCCGCCTCTTTGATGTCACCGCGACGTACGGCGTCACGGATCGACATCGCCTCATCAAAATACAAGCACGGGATCAAATTCCCCTCTGCGGTGAGACGGATGCGATTGCATTTGGTACAAAAATCGTCTTTGTGAGGTTCGATGATCCCGAACTCATACCCATCATCGAGCTTGTAATAATGCGACGGCGAATGCCCGTCAAATCCCTCGTCTTCATAGGTGTATCGGCTTCCGATGATACTCAATAACTCAGGGCTTTGCATCCCTTTGATGTCTACCTCGGCATGGACGTTTTCCATGTATTCAATAAATCGGATCGTCATACCTCGCGCTTTGCAGTACTCCAGTACGTCGAGCACTTCCGCATCATTGACCCCTTTCATGGGAACCATGTTTACCTTAACTTTGAGTCCGACACGCAGTGCCTCTTCTATCCCCTCAAGCACTTGTTTCAAAACATCTTTTTTGGCAATGGTTTCAGCCACTTCGGGTTTTAGTGAATCGATAGAGACATTAAGGCGGCGTAGCCCTGCATCGTAGAGCTTTTGAGCTGAATTCTTGAGCAAAAAGGCATTGGTCGTCATCGCCAAATCAATATCGTTTTTATAGTCGTAAATCATTCGGATAAAGGTATCAAGGTTCTCGCGAAGTAGCGGTTCTCCGCCGGTTATACGGATCTTTTTTACCCCTTCGTCAATGGAGACTTTAATAAATTCAAAAAGTTCTTCAAAGCTGAGAAGATTCTCTTTAGGTACCCATGAAAACGGTTTTTCAGGCATACAATACTGACACCGAAAGTTACACCGTTCCGTTACCGAAACCCGTAAATAATCAACCGTTCTGCCATAGCTATCTACTAACACATCTATCCTTGAAAAATTCCTATTATTAGGAGCGTTGCGCGATAGTATCTAAAAGTTGTTTTGAGTTTTATTTATTGAGAGAGTTAAGAGGAGAAACCCCGCGAAGGGGTTACTTTTTACCAGCCACGAACGACTGCGTGACATGCGGTACACGCGTTCACGATTTCAGAGTAAGACTGACTTGCTTTAGTGTACTCTTTTTTGTTAAGTGCTACAAGTAAATCTCCCGAAGCTGCGTCGATGCGTTTAGCCGCATTAAAAGCGATATTACCCATATGCTGCTTATCCTTTGGAAGATATTTTTTACTTGCATCAACATTATGAAAAAGGGCATTCGCTTTTTGAATTTCGCTTACCCCCCCTTTGATCAACGCAGGAGCGTTGTAAAGGAAACCTTTTTGAACATTGCTCAAACCGTTTTCCATTTGACTCATGTTCAACGCTAAAGTATCGTCTGCTGCCGCACCGACACTCAAAAGTGCCGATAAAGCTAAAATTTTAACCATTTTCATCCGTTACTCCTTAGTGAACTTCTGACCAGATTTTGCGTTTCCACAACCAAGCCAAAATAGCGAATATAAACGTATATAGCATTACCCATAGACCCGTAGTCTCACGTTCTGCTTTTTTAGAATCTCCGATTGTTTCCATATAGGCTATTACTTCTTCTTGCGCTTTTTGGTTCAATCCCGTACGCGGCATAGAAGTTCCATGCAACAATACTTGAGGATCGTTAATGAAGCTATACAGATAATGTTCACCACGACTTTTAATGTATTGTGACAAATCTGGAGGTGTTGCACCCATGTATGCTTTAATATTTTCACTCGGTGTTGTCGCTTCAAAACCAGCATATGCCATTGAATGACAACGTCCACACGCTACTTCATAGGTGTTTTTATGTGCTTCAGGACCTGATTTTGCTTTTGGTGCAAGGGTTTGGAAATAAGCAACAATGTCCATAATCTCTTGTGCACTCATCCAATTATAAGCAGGCATCGGAAATTGTTTTCCACTCTCAGGAGTATATTTGTGTTGTAAATGCATCGCTGATACTGGATCGAAAATAAAGTTTGCCAAATAATTCTTATCATAAATCCATCCAGCAGCACTTAAATCCGGTGGTACAACACCGTAACTTGCTGCTGCATCCGCATTTGGCATCATTTGAGGATGACCTGCTGATTCAATCGAGTGACATGCAACACAATTGGCTTCTACAAGCACTTTCCCATTTGTAGGATTTCCCTTAAGTGTGATGTCGACATTTTTTAAGTCTTTAAACGAAAAGTCAGCCGGAGCCACTTCCGGATGCATGATATGATGCGCATACGGTTCAATTCCATAATAAGTAATACCGACAAGTGCGACAATAACAGCTAAAATTTTAAACTCTTTCATTATTTGCCCCCCACTTTTTTAGCTTCTGCTTTAGTAATAAATGGTAATGCTGCAAAAAGAACCAAGAACGTCATCGATGAAGCAAATCCTACCCATGCGTTTGCACCGGTCGGAGGCAACTTACCATACACCGTCAAGACGATCAAATCAACCATCAAGAACCAGAACCAGTATTTAAAATAAGGACGTTGATTCGCCGGTTTTACCATCGGTGAGCGATCCAACCATGGCATTACAAAGAAAATAGCATTTGCGATACCAAATGCGATCAAACCTAATGATTTGCCTGAAATACCTGCAATCTCAAAAAAGAATCCACGTAAGACTTCATAGCTCCACAAAAAATACCATTCAGGGTAAATGTGTGCCGGAGTTTTAAGACCATCTGCTTTATCAAAGTTTACTGGGTCCATCGCAAAGTTGTAATGGAAGAAAACCAAGTAAAAGAAGAACAACATAAAGAAGCCGAGAACAAAGAAATCTTTTGACAAAAATACCGGCCAAAAAGGGACAACTTTAGACTCTTTTTTATTTCCTGCAAGATATTTTTCCGCTTCTTCGTCGAAATCGAAAAACTCACCCTTTTCATTATTAACGTGTGGAAAACGGAGCGCGTAAAAGTGAAATACGATTCCACCGAGAATTGCCAACGGAATCAACAATACATGAAGCATAAAGAAACGGGTCAATGTTGAATCGGAAACATAGAAGTTACCGCGAATCCAAACCACCAACTCATCACCGATAAATGGAATACCACCGAAAATCTCAGTAATAACATATGCTGCCCAGTATGACATTTGTCCCCATGGAAGCATGTATCCGCTAAACCCTTCTGCAGAGAAAAGGACGAACAACAACATACCTGACATCCAAATCATCTCACGCCCTTTTTTATAAGAGCCATAATAGATACCGGTAAACATATGGATGTAAATTACCAAGAATACAACCGAAGCGCCTACTGCGTGAATATGTCGGAATAACCAACCGTATGCAACTTCTTGCATAATCGTATAATTAACACTGTCAAACGCCATATTAACGTCTGGTTTATAATACATTAAAAGGAAAATTCCCGATACTAACAAGAACGTGAACAATACGCTCAGAAGAACCCCCATTGCCCATAAAAAGTTAATGTTTTTTGGAATCCAATACTCGGTCATCATTACTTTTGCAAAGTTGACAACACCTAAACGTTGGTCAAACCACTCGAGCATCGAGTCTGCTTTTTTAAATTCTGCCATTTTATGCTCCCCCTGCTTTTGCCATCATCGCTTTATATTCAGGGCCTTCTTCACCCAATACAAGCGTTACACCATCAAGTTTGAACGGTGGGATATCCAACGGACGAGGGGGAGGTCCGAACTTATGAACACCCGCATCGCTAAATTCACCACCGTGACAAGCACATTTAAAATCATGCTGATCCGCGCGATATGCCGGAATACAGCCTAAGTGGGTACAAAGACCAATCATCACTGAAAAATAGTGATCACCAATTTTGACATTACGTCCATCAGTCGGTTTCATATCTGCGGTATATTTTAGGATAAATACCGGTTTCCCACGCCATACAGCGATTTCTAGTTTATTAGCCTCTAGGCTTGACACGTCTACCGTTGTAAATCCGGCTGACATGACGCTCGGGAGTGGATCCCATGTCTTCTTCATCGCGATGAGCGAGGCAATTCCCCCGACAGCAGCGACTGCACCGAAAGCTTTACCAATAAAGCCTCTTCTGCTTTCATCCATCATTGTTATCTCACTTAAGTTGGAAATTTAACTTCCTATCATAAGCAAAAAAGGTTTAAGTTTCTATAAATTGAAACTTTTCCTTATGAATTCGATTACTTCAGTGTTACCTTTTTTGATATTTTGATAGTTGTTTGATGAAGTATTACTTATGGCTTGCATAAGATGTTCTTGAGAAAAACCTTCTACAATCGGTATATTGAGTGAAGCAAATATTGGCTTAAAGTCCATAGGATAATCACTACGTTGGAGGTAAATCGGTTTTCCACCACCTGAGAGACTTTGTAATACAGCCATTGGCGAAGCACTGATTAAAATCTCACTTTTGCGAATAACCTCATCGTATTCTTCACATTCGTGTATCGCTGAAAAGCTCTCTTTGAGGCTATTTTCATATCCTAAAAAATGGTAAAAACCCATTAAGAATTCGGCATTTAACGATTTGAAAATCGATTGATTTTTTTCCAAATCCTTTTCATAATCATCATCGCCAAAAAAAAGTGCTAATGGTATCGTTTTAGGAAGTGACTCAAAATAGCGCTCATTTATAACTGTCGCGTTACAAATCCCCTCCCCCTCCAAATACGGAGATATCAACAACTCTTTATCATGTTTGGTATCTTCGGGATCGTCGCTGATACGGATAAAAGCGGGGAAAAACTGCGTCATATCGGAAAGCAATGTCGGATTAGCCTCGGCAGAGTCAAAAATCATCTTATCGCCATGTTGGGCGATTTGAGGAATATTACGGACTAAATCGACACCGACAGAGCGTTTAATCCCATACTCTTTCGCTTCCGCCGCAATCCGAAAATCGGAACAAAGAAGGGTAATATCGATCTCTTTTTGGAGTTCATTGACGATAGCAACAGCACGGTGGAAACGATCCAGTCCGATACGGTGTCCCGTATGGACGTAATAAAAATAGCGCATAAAAATCCTAATAATATTTAATTTTAGTGTGTCATACCCTATAGGGCACGAGTACCTCTATCGAGATTTCCAACTCTAGCTTGGAATCTAGAAATTTTGATGAAACTTACCTGAGATCAGATTGAACATAAGCAAGTTACGCACAATTCGGTAATATCAGCTCATGCTTGAGTTTATATTCGATAATCCCACCTAATGATATATCCTCATCTATATCCTCAAAATGGATACCGCGTCCGCCACCAATCAAATGGTAATTTGAAAGCTCAGTTTTCATGCTTTGTGCAATACGCGGAGTATACGAATAAGGAATGGTTAGAATATCACCGCTGGTGAGATGAACTAAAATTTTATCATCTAACTCGATTTTACTGATTAAAGTATTCATTCCACCCCTCCAAAAAATTCTCTCTATGTTTTTCAACCAATCCGACAACTTCACGTATCTCTTTGGATGTCATCTGATAGCTATCGGTAACTTTTAACGTCTCTAATTCGATCCGTATATATTTATCCGATTTTTCCACATGCACATGCTTCGGTAAATGCTCGTCACTAAAAAAGAAAAATCGATAACCATTTTCTCTTAAAAGCGTCGGCATTGTTTCACCTCTTATCTGAAAATTATAGCACAGAAGAAGAAAATGACGTTTTACTTTTTCCCCGCCTGTTATTTACAATAAAGTTTGATAATAGAAATTTGCATGTATTACCTACTTTTTAATAGTTTATTTTACACTATATATGGTTAAGCAATTTTCAATCAAAAATCTAAGTATGTGTATAGATAAAAAAGATTTAGAATAGATCAGTACAGATTAATAGTACGCAGAAAATTATAAATAATTCTCTCGATACTATTCCCAACCTCCACCAAGAGCTTTACATAACTTAACAAAATTTTGACGCGTAGCCTCTTCATTTATTACTATCTGGTTTTCATTAGATAACCGCGATTGTCGGATGATTAGTAGTGGTAAATAGCCTGTTTTTCCATTATCATACTCGACTTTAGTCAATGTTTCTGCTTGGATATATTGTTTCTGCGCACTCGCTAAAGCTTTACCTTCCGCAAGGAGAGTACGTCGTTCTTTTAGGGCATTTTCCACTTCGCTAAAAGCGACAAGAATGGTTTGTTCGTAGCGTGCTTGTGCCTCTTTAGTCTGTGCTTTAGCAACATTTACTTGATTTTCAACCCTTCCTGCCGTAAAAATCGGTAGTGTCACGGCAGGTGTTATCTGCCATATCGATGAAGGGGATTGTATCAATTTACTCAAGTCTGCACTTTGAAATCCAAGTAATCCTGTTAACGAAAAAGATGGGAAGTATTCTGCTTTTGCTACACCTATAGAGGCATTGGCGGCGTGCCACGACGATTCAGCTGCCAAGATATCAGGACGACGTTTTAAAAGAGTAGAGGGGAGACCCGCAGGTACTTCTATGGAGAAGACAACGGTATGGTTTTCCCCTATTTCAAATTCTTTGGGGAATTCTCCGATAAGGACAGAAAGAGCATTTTCCAACGCCGAAATTTTAGCCTCGATAGGGGGGATTATACTGCGCGCTTCATCGACTGCTGCCCTCGCTTGTAATACATCCTGATACGAACCGACCCCTTGATCCCATTTTGCTTGGGCAATAGAGGCAATCTGTTCTGCGAGCGATACGTTGTTATGTCCGTTTTCGAGCAGTTTATGTTGAGTTAAAAGAGAGTTGTAGCTCATGACGATATTCGCCGCAATCGATGAGCGGATTAACTGATGATTATACTCACTCGCCAACAGTGACGCCTTTGCTGACTCTTCGGCTCTTGCAAATTTACCCCAAAAATCTATCTCGAACTGACTCATTGCCATATTTAAACCATAACTCGTTGCATGGTCGTTAAAAGTGGATGATCGATTCGATGTCGTAGAAGAGAGTTTTTGACGCGATACCGATCCATTGGCACTGATTTGAGGAAGAAAATTCGATTTCACAATTCCCAATTGTGCCATGAAGATTTCATTTTGAGCAGCGGCAATCGCGATTTCTTTGTTTTGATTCAGTCCTTTTTCGACTAAAGCATTTAATTCGGGATCATTTAGCTTTTCCCACCATTTGCTGAGCATTTCGAGCGAACTGTTTTGTTCTTTATTTTTCCATTCGTTCGGTATATCTGGCTTCGGTGACGTGAAATCAGGACCAACGGCACAACCGTTTATCATAGCGGCTACTACTGCCAACAAGAGTGCATACGATACTGATTTCATTGTTTTGCCTTAGTGTTTTTAGTGCGTATCTTCTCTCGTAACATTGAGATTTGATAGTATAAATAGGGGATAAAATATCGCTCAACAAACGTTGCTGCAATCATCCCCCCTAAAATACCGATACCGATGGAATGGCGACTCTCAGCTCCGGCACCCACACTCAGTGCCAGCGGCAGTACTCCAAAAACAAAGGCTAACGAAGTCATCATCATCGGGCGATACCGTAATCTTGCCGCCGACATCGTTGCATCATAAACACTTCTACCGCTTTTTCGCTCCTCTTCGGCAAACTGGATAACCAAAATCGCATTTTTCGCCGCCAATGCAACGAGCGTCAGCAAACCGATCTGAAAAAAGACATCGTTATTTTGTCCGCTCACCCACAACGCGATATACGCACCGCTCATCCCAAACGGGATAGCCAGTATCACGACCAAAGGCAATGTCCATGCCTCATACTGCGCCGCAAGGATTAAAAAGACGACGATAAAAGCAAAGATCAATATGTTTTGGGCACGATTTTGCACTTTTATCTGCTGATAAGCGATACCGTCCCAACTCGTCGTAATCTGTGGCGGCAAATCCTCTTTTACCATTTTTTCGACGATTTCTATCGCCTCGCCCGTGCTCACCCCAGATTTGGGTGTGATACTGATGGGAACTGCGAGGATGGTATTGAAATGTTCTATCTTTATGGGTGCTGATTCTTGTCGTATCGTAATCAAAGAACTCAGCGGTATCATGGCACCCGATGATGAGCGGACATACCCTCTGCCGATATCGGAGGGATAGCGTCTAAACTCCTCATCCGCTTGCATTTTGACCCAATAGGTATTTCCGTCTTTCACAAACTGGTTGACGTTTGAGAGCCCTATCGTATTTTGAATCGTCGCAAAAAGTTCATCCAGTGAGATTCCCAAAATTTTGGCACGTTCTCGATCAACATCCACGTATAAAATGGGAGAAGAGGGGCGCATAGAGCTCGAAACGTTGGAAAATTGCGGCATCTCTTTGGCTTTATCGATAAAATCCTGAGCGTGTTGCGCCAACAGACCCATATCGCCATCAGGACTTTGTAACCACAACTGAACTCCGCCCGTTTTACTCAACCCTCGAATCGGTGGGGGAGGATAGCTGTTAAAACTCGCCTCACGAATAGGTTCCGTCGCTTTTTTAAACGCTTTTATGATTGATTTTGCACTCAATTCCTCGCTATCGCGTTCATCCCAATGTTTGAGACGTGCAATGATGGTCGCGGAATTGGGTTCCTGCCCTCCACCCATAAAATTACTGCCGACAATCGTCACGATATTTTCGACACCTTTGATGGAGTGAACCGCTTTTTCGGTTTTTTCAACCACCTGATGCGTTCGCTCGATTGTCGATCCCTCAGGGAGGGTAATGACCGTAAAAAAGAACCCCTGATCTTCGATCGGTAAAAACGATTTTTGTAACGTCGAAGAGAAATGATAAATGACTCCAAACACCGAAAGATAGAGTAAGAAGGTGATAAAGCTTCGTCGTATCATGGTGGAGGAGAGATGCAAATAACGCTCCGTCATTGCCTCAAATGTTTCGTTAAAACGGACGAATAATCGCAATGGAGCTTTCTCGTGCGGTCGTAATAGCAAGGCACCCAAAGCAGGAGAGAGGGTAAGTGCCACAAATCCCGAAAAAACTACCGATACGGCAATGGTCATCGCAAACTGCTTGTATAGTTCGCCCGTCATTCCCCCGACGAACGTCGCCGGTACAAATACGGCGCACAACACCAAAACAATCGCGATAATAGGGCTGGAGACTTGAGACATCGCTTTGATCGCGGCATCTTTCGCCGATAGGTGTTCGTTTTGGATAATACGCTCCATATTCTCCACTACAACTATCGCATCATCCACGACAATCCCGATAGCTAAAACCATCCCGAACAGCGTCAGAGTGTTGATCGAATACCCAAGCAGGTACATGCCGATAAATGCCCCCATCAACGACACGGGGGCAGCTATAAGGGCGATCAAACTGGCTCTGAAACTTTGCAAAAAGAGATAAATGACGGCAACGACCAGCAAAAGTGCTTCGGCGAGGGTTTTTATCACCTCTTTGATTGAGATTTTGACAAATTTGGTCGCATCGTGCGCCATCTTATACTCAATACCCGATGGGAATGTTTTAGAGAGCCGTTCCAACTCAGCCGTCACCGCTTCTGCGGTTTGGATGGCGTTAGCATCCGATTCAGAATAGATCGTTAAAAGAACCGCCGGCTTGCCGTTAAAACGACCGTAATACTCATAATTGCTTGTCCCCAGTTCTATCCGTGCGATATCACTGAGATGAACAACGGTGCCATCGGGTTTTGCACGCACTATGATTTGTTGAAACTCTTCGACACTCGATAGCCTCCCTTTCGTGGTGAGCATCACCGTCATCTCTTGGGATTTCAGAGGACCTTGCCCTAAACGTCCCGGATAGACTTGAATATTTTGCTCATTTATTGCTGCATCGACATCCGAGGTGCTGATCCCCATAGACGCCATCTTATCGGGGTTTAGCCAAATACGCATAGCGTAATCGCGCTGTCCCGAAATCGACGCATCCCCCGCACCGGGGAGTCTTTTGATGTCATTGATAACATGGGTTGCGACGTAATTGCTGATCTCAATATCACTCATCGATCCATCGGGGGAATACAACGCGGCAATCATCAAGATGTCTTGGGTTTTCTTTTTGACATCCACCCCTAGCATCTTTACAACGCTTGGGAGTCTGGGTTGAGCGAGATTAACCCTATTTTGGATATCGGTTAATGCCTTATCGGCATCTGTTCCCACTTCGAATGTACACGTTATCCGTCCACTGCCTGCCATCCCCGAAGCGGATGAGCTGACATACATCAAATCCGCCGCACCCGCAATCTGTGCTTCAATCGGTGCCAACACCGTATCGGCTATCGTTTTCGCATCCGCACCGGGATAGGTTATACTCACACTCACCGTTGGTGGGGTGACTTTCGGGAATTGAGAGATGGGGAGCATTCGTACAGCGGTAAACCCTAACACGACGATTAAAATAGCAATAACCCCTGCAAAAATCGGACGATTGATAAAATAGCGTGAAAACATTATTTAGCTCTCTGGTCAGTGGCTATCTTTACAACTTTACCTGCATCGACACGCGCATTGCCTTCGGATATAATCTTCTCACTTTCCCTTAATCCTTCAAGTATTACTACATCATGACCGATCCAATTACCAACCTTAACGAGACGAGATTCGGCGATTTTATTGGTACCGACAACATAGACAAACGTCCCTTTCGGCCCTTGCATAAGTGCTTTGTCCGGGATAATAAATCGCTCTTGATTAATCCCTCGTATCCGAATCTTCATAAACTCCCCAGGAGCTAACTTACCTTTTGAGTTGACGATCTCAGCCCTGAGCATTCGAGTCCCTGTAACCGAATCCACTGTTGGACTGATAAACGATATTTTCCCCTTGTTAGGGTAAATGCTTCCATCGGAGAGGATCACATCCACCATGATCTCGTTGCTTTGTGGATTGCTTTTTAGATTGTTTATCGTCTCCATCGTAGAGGCATTAACCGAAAAATCGATGTAGAGAGGATCGGTTTGATACATCGTGGTTAAAAGGCCGTTTTGAGAGGGGACGATATAACTCCCCTCATATTGCGTCACTTTATCGGCGAATCCCGATATCGGAGCACTAATCGTTGTGTAGCTCAGATTTAATTTTGCTTGCTCCAGTGCGACTTTTGCTTGATTCACCAATGATCCCTGCGTCCGATCCGCTGTAATCACGGCATCCAATTCTTGCTGCCCCGATGCTTTTTGCTCAAACAGATTACGAACCCGCTTTAAATTTTGCGCGGCGTTCTCTTTTTTACCGATTTCACTGTCCAATGCCGCTTCAGCAGAAGACAGGGCAAGTCGAAAAGGTTTTTGATCGATAGTAAAGAGGGTTTGTCCTGCACGTACAAAACTTCCCTCTTTGTAATGGCGACTTTGCAGATACCCTTCCACACGTGCACGAATTTGAACGGGACGGCTGGCGACACTAATGGCACTAAATTCGACCGGTATTTCGACGGCGTGTTTTTTGAGCGTCATCAAACTGACAACTGCGGGAGGGTTCTCTTTTTCTTTACCTGTATCCTCTTTGCATCCCGATAGGAGCAACACCAGTAGTATCCCGATAATAATCTCATTTTTCCACATCATCCCATCCTAAATAAAGCGCAAATATTTATCTAATAATACCTTGTACATAGTTACCACGTTATGACGGCTAAGTAATTGATAGTTTAATCTTTATTTTTTTGAGCCATTTTGATGTAAATATGTAAAATATCGAGCGCTGCGGGGGTCATACCCGATATTTGCGATGCCGCCTGCAAGGTGGGTGGATTAAAGGTGTTGAGTTTGCTCACGATCTCGTTGGAAAGTCCTGAGACGGATGAAAAATCAAAATTCTCAGGGATAGCAATATGGAGCATTTTGGACATCCGCTCGATGTCGTCACTTTGTTTTTCAACATAACGGGCGTATTTCGCCTCGATCAAAATTTGCTCTTGGATATAAGGATCAAGCTCTGCGAAGCTCGGGATCAGCTTCACCAATTTATCCAGCTCAAAACTTTTGCGGGAAACGAGCTGGGTCGCGGTGAGTTTATCGGTGATATGTTCTTCATCGATAGAGGCTAAAAATGCGAGAAACTCTTTGTTCGGAGTATAGATCGTCTCTTCGAGAAGTTTTAGCCCCTCAGCGATTTGGGTCCGTTTCGTTTCGATACGTGCCATCTGCTCATCGTCTATCAGCCCTAACGCATGACCGTAACATCCCAAACGTAAATCCGCCGTCTCTTCGCGAAGGAGCAGTCGGTATTCGGCTCGGGAGGTAAACATACGATACGGCTCTTTCGTCCCTTTGGTGACCAAATCATCGATCAATACTCCGATATAGGCTTCGTCACGGCGCAAGATAAGGGGTTCTTTTCCCTGCAATGAGAGTGCGGCATTGATCCCTGCCATCATCCCCTGCGCCGCAGCCTCTTCGTATCCCGTCGTCCCGTTGAGCTGTCCCGCACAGTAGAGGTTTTTAACTTTTTTAGTCTCCAGCGTGTGTTTCAGCTCCGTCGGATCGACATAGTCGTATTCGATAGCGTAGCCGTAGCGAACAATTTTCGCATTCTCCATACCATGCACCGAGTGAATCATGGCACGTTGAACATCGGGTGGGAGCGAGGTGGACATGCCGTTGATGTAGCACTCGGTGTTCTCTGCACTTTGGGGTTCGATGAAAAGATGGTGACGCTCTTTGTCGCGGAAACGGTTGATCTTATCCTCGATACTCGGACAATAGCGCGGTCCTACCCCCTCAATCTGTCCCGTAAACAATGGCGCGCGGTGGAAATTCCCCTCGATGAGGCTGTGGGTCTCTTCGTTGGTATAGGCGATATAGCAGGGGAGCTGTTTTTTGGTACGGGCAAATTCCTCGCGGTCGGTGCGAAAACTAAATGGGTTCGGCAATTCATCACCGTCTTGAATCTCCATCACGCTAAAATCGATCGAAGAGCTATCTATTCGGGGACACGTCCCTGTTTTGAGCCGTCCGACGTTCAGCCCCGCATCGCGGAGTGAATCGGTGAGCCCTTTGGCGGGAAATTCGCCGAAACGTCCCGATTCTTGGGTGATCTCGCCGATATGCACCACGCCGTTGAGAAATGTCCCTGTTGTCAAAATCACTTTTTTAGCTCGGTATTCATTGAGCAGATGGGTACGGACTCCAACCACCGTAGAATCTTCGATAATGAGGGAGGTAACAGTTTCTTGAACCAACGACATATTCGGCGTTGTTAAAATGGTATTACGGGCGATGA
>NZ_JBAQPS010000040.1:0-2429 GCF_049305995.1 Sulfuricurvum sp. | reverse complement strand
GGATCATGGCAACGAAAGAAGAAGTCCTCGCATCAGAAATTTGCGAATGCGGTTGTAAGAGTGTAGCCGATGCGATCAAACTTTTCCAAGAGACCTCCCTCCCGTACAAAAAAGCGAAAAAGCTTGTCACTGAGTGTGATAAGAGCTGCTGTCGTGCAGCCCTTCTCAGAGTTTTTGACATGACGTATTTCGGTAATTTTGATTATGATGAGATTGAGCGTCTTATCCAGTTGCGTCATGATAAACTGGGTGAAATATTAGAACGGATGAAAAATGGACGATAACATAAGTATCCGTTTGGCCTACAGCGATGATATACCGGTCATGGTAAAGCTTTTAGGTGAACTTTTCGCTATAGAAGATGATTTTACGATTGATACCGAAAAACAATCGTGTGGATTAGAACTTCTCCTTCAAAATTCACACAGTATCGTATTGGTGGCTGAAATAGAGAACACAGTAATCGGTATGATTACTATTCAAAGGATGATCTCAACAGCGATGGGAACATATGTCGGCACTATCGAAGATGTGATTGTTGCGCAAGAGTGTCGAGGTTCAGGTATCGGAACAAAACTGTTGGATGCGGCAATGGATGAAGCAGATGAAAGAGGGTGGGGTAGATTAGCACTGGGTGTCGATCTGCGCAATACCAAAGCGATTGATTTTTATCAGAAAAAGGGATTTTCCACCAGCCACATGGGGCTGATGTATCGAATATAGTCCATTTCGTCATTTCCGCATAGGCGGGAATCCATCTTTGTTCATGCTGAGCTTTACTGCCTATGTGAATCTATTTGGAAGTGAGGCTGGGTTCGGGTATTAGCCTCGCAAAAGTGCGGGATTGAAGTCCCACTTCCGATTAAGGTTCATTTATTTTGTTTCCAAAATAAGGATTAACAAGTTTAAGTAAGTACCATTTGATCCAGTATTGACTTTTCTATGCTAATAAACTAAAATTGTTACCTATTAACAACAGGGAATTTTTATGGAAAATGACGAATTGGAATATGCAGGATTTTGGATTAGAACAGGTGCAACACTGATCGATACGGTATTATTTATAATGATTGCATGGCCATTACTATTCGCAATATATGGTAGTGATTATTTAGAAATAAGTGCTGATAGTCTCGCTATAGGTCCAGCAGACGTTGTAATAAACTATATTTTTCCTTTTATAGCCGCAGTGATTTTATGGATATATAAGGCCGGAACTCCTGGAAAATTAGTACTAGGTTTACACGTTGTAGATGCTCAATCCGGAGAACACTTGGCTATCGGACAGGCTATTGGGAGATATTTAGCTTATATTCCTGCAATGTTAGCATTAATGATGGGGATATTTTGGGTTGCTTGGGATAGTAAAAAACAAGGCTGGCATGACAAATTAGCGGGTACAGTTGTAATAAGACAAAAAAACCGTGTCGAGAAAGTTAAGTTTTCATAAGTATGCAGTCTAGTGTAGAGTTATTAGAAGATTATGTATCTATTTTTATAGAGCAAAGAATAAATTCTCGATTACACTCAAAAATTGAATTAGGAAAAAGTGATTCTAAAATAATTAAAACGCTAGTTAATGTTTTAGCTGGAAATATTATTGTTTATAAGATTGATAAAAAGACAAATCGAAAAGAAGATTTAACACCTGAATACGGACGCAATGATTTTTTACGAGATCCTAAAAAGCAACTGTATAGAGGGAGTTTTACTGCTGTATGTGAGGGAGGTAGAAAATATCCATTTTATAAAGTCTATCTTGAAGAGCTAACACCTGATGATTTCATCAATGCACTATTAAATGAAAAAATTGCTGGCTTTATAATAAAAACATGCTATCTAACTTTATTTGAGATGGTAGAAGAAGATGCAAATCAAGATTTATTTAATACCATAAAAGGAAATGAATATGAAAAATTTATATCACAAAAGTATCTTGACCTTGGTTATACTGTACAGCTCAATGGGATTGAATTAGGGATCAATGATGGTGGTATTGATCTAATAGCTGAAAAAGATAATTTTGTTGTATTTATACAATGCAAAAATTGGTTTACAAATGATTATTATAAAATAAGACAAATTGATCTTAAAGCTTTTATTGGGTCATGTTATATTTATTTATATAATAATAGACAGTATTCTGATAAAAAAATAAGTTTTCATTTTATTGTTTCAGATTGGCAAATGATGGATTCATCTGCAACTAAATTTATATTAGAAAATACAATGATTAAAGCTAAAGAAGTAGCTTTTATTAATTTAAGTTAAGGGAAATTATTCATGTCATTTGAAGATGAAGATAAGAAACGATTTAAAATAGATGCTTCAAATAGGAGACAAGCTGAACTAGCAAAAGAAAAATTATCTGATTTTAAATCTACTTGGAAAATCAAGGATCAACAAAAATTTTTTGTATTACCTTGGAT
>NZ_JBAQPS010000039.1:0-2377 GCF_049305995.1 Sulfuricurvum sp. | reverse complement strand
CCCGAATATCTCCCACTTCAACCCTATAACAAACATGTTAGTATGGCTTTTAGTGCCGATTGGGATATTTTTGCCGGAGCGTATGAAAAATTAAAGGCGTTTGACTCATTGATCGTATTAGGGCAGGGTGATCATGTCGAGATGAAGCGTATTTTTCCCGATAAAAAGATATTTTCCTATTGTCTCGGTGATGTTCTGTCCACCGTCGCTTATGAAGAGGCTCTGAAAAAAGATATCGATGTACTGGTGACCGGAAATGCGTTTCATCCTCTATGGCCTGACAAAGTGGTTGTTATGGATCAAATCGTGCGGTATAAATACGAGGCAAAGATCGTCGTCGTAGAGCGATTTTTTTCAAAAAAATCCTATTTGACCTTACTCAGCCGATCTAAAATCGCTGTTATTACCCATGCCAGACGTCCTCTGCTCTCTACAAGAGGGGTTGAAGCGTTGTATGCCGGATGCATCGCATTGGTTCCTGAAGATGAATACATAGCTCAGTTTTTTTCAGAAAAAGAGGGAGTGTTTGTTTATAACAACTATAACATCGAAACGGTTATCGAGAGGATTTTAAACGAATACGACACTCTGGTGATAGAGTTTAAAAAAGTAAGAGAAAAAATAGAACAACTGTTCGCTAAACCAGCATCTTCGATACGGTTTTTGAAGTTTTGTTATATAGCCAGTCTCCTTTCAGATAAAGGATTGGCTACCAATACTGAAATGATTAAAGATGCAAATCTGAGGGAACGAGAGCTTTGTGAGCAAATATTTTTAAACTCCAAACGGAGACCGAAAAAATTTGATTTTTATTCCAAACAAAAAGTTTCGGCGGATTTAACTGGTTTGTTTATTCTTTTGAAGCAAAAAACAACACCCTCTTTAGTCCTTTGTTTTAATGCGCTTCGAATGTCGATATTTGCAGATGATTATGTTTTGGGTGAAGCGATTTATTCCTTTTTAATCGAACAAGACAATGTTATGTTTACGCCGGAAAGTGATGATATTTTGGATCCGGTTAGTTTTGATCCGGAAGGGTTCGATTACGATGCCTACTCGTATTATTTGGTGGAATATCTAAAAGAAAAATCTGCTGATTCACTGAAAAAGCTAAAAGAGATAGTCTATGCAAGTATTCATTATTACGGAGCATTGTGTTTGCTGCATGAAAATAAATCCGCTGAATCCAGAGCCTTGAACTCCATAGCTCTGCATCCTGATTTCGGCGGCTCTTATACCATTTTGAGCGATATGGCACTTCGCAGAGACGATTTGAAACAAGCGAAAGAATATGCTAATGAGTTATTTCGTACGATGCCTTATAAAGTTGCTTCTTTGGATGAGCGTTTACTCGATAATGATCATTTCGCTCATCTGTTTGAAAACTATTATCACCGAACCAATCTCTTTAAACTAGGAGATAAAAAGTCGATCACCTATATGCGCAGTTTAGTTGAACGAGGGGAAGAAGATTTTTTCAATTTGTTATCGCGTTGGCTAAACGAAAAAAATCCAAGGGTATGCGATGCATTGGCATTTTGCAAAGCTAATGATCTTTATACGCAAAGTAGCGATCAGTTTATACGCAATCATTCCGTTGTATTAGCTGAGTTTGATGAGCACCCTTTAAACGAATGTTTGAGTATGAATACGGGAAATATTCTGATACCTTATGACGTAACGCTGGAAGAGAATCTTTGGGTGTATGCGTTGGGGGAAACTTCTAAAGAGCTAGGGCGTCTCGATTTTTGGAAGAGTATTCAACATGGGGTGAGGGGATATGTCGATGATGATAACAAATGGATTGACGTATCGTTCGAAGATCACTTTGTCATCTCCAGCGATCTTTTTTTATCCTCCCTTCGTTCATCCGATTCGGTAGCCATAGCATCAGAGACCTATTTTGAAGATATCTATAACAAAATAACAGCTGTTTGTGAGCCTAAAAATATATTTTTAATCAAGATGGATTTGAGTTTTTGGAAACTGATCAAACTAGACAAAACGTTATGACGTACGCCATCATCGGATCGGGTATTATCGGTCTCTCTATAGCCAAAGCGATCAAAACAAAGCAGCCGGATGCTGAGGTTGTGGTAATCGAAAAAGAGTCTAAAGAGGCTATCCACTCAAGCGGAAGGAACAGCGGTGTACTCCATGCCGGATTTTACTATACGGCAGATTCTCTGAAAGCAAAATTTACGAAAGATGGTAATAGTGCGTGGACGAAATTTTGCGATGAGAATAACCTTCCGATCAATAAATGCGGCAAAGTAGTCGTGGTAAAAGATGAAACAGAGCTCTCAGGGATAGAAGAGTTATATCTTAGAGGGATTCGAAACGGGGTAGAGGTACAAATCATAGACGAAGAGGAACT
>NZ_JBAQPS010000038.1:0-3219 GCF_049305995.1 Sulfuricurvum sp. | reverse complement strand
ATGATGAATGACGGGACGAACGGAATGTGCCGCTCCCACTCCATAAAAATCGAGGGGTGCGGGGTGAGCGAAGCATACTGATTTGCCGCACCATAGAGGATAAAAAAGAGCACCCCCATAAAAAGTACCCATACAAATCGCTCTTTGAGGGTGGCAGAGGCGCCTAGGGCAGGATCAAACGGATACATGATTATTTGCGTCGCGCCGATGAGACAGTGAAAATGCCCCAATCATCGATCCGCATCCCCTCTTTGTCAAACCCGTACGCCCCAAAGAGAGCATCAAGCTCATATTGACTACGACGGCGCATGATCCATTGCGTTTGCTGATGGTTCCCCAACACATGGGCGATTTGTTCCAACTGCGGATGCCACGGCTGACCCGTATAGACCAAATACCCATTCGGTGCGATCATCGAAGTGATCCCCTCGATGGCGTTTTGGATCAGTGCATTTTGTTCAAACAGCTCAAACACCCCTGAGACGACAACGATATTCGGCTCGTAGGTATTTCGGTCATAATTGGTTTTATCAAACGCATCGGCTTGCTCATAACGGATATTAGAGAGACCCCGCTCTTTTGCCAATGCGCGCCCTTGCTCGACGTTTTGTTCCTGATAATCGCGCACTAGCACCTCGATATCAGGATACTCCTCTGCGAGTTCGATGAGATAGCGGGCAGGTCCTCCGGCGATGTCGAGGATTTTCACCCCTTTTCCCTCGCTTCGTAGCTGATCGATTTTTTCGCGGATAGTAATGATGGCATTGACTTTACGCTGACGAATCCCTCTCCATCCGATGCTCTCCAAATAGTTTTTATCGGACATTTTGCCCAGCAGACCCACACCGCTTGGGGTATTTTTGTAGACATAATCGAGGGTTACCCCCGAATCGAACCCGTATTTCAGCCCGATTTTCATCCCATCACTCATCCACCCCAAGGTATTTAGCATAAAACGCTGAACCCCAAAGGAGAGCTTTTGACACGTGGTGATCTCCCCTCGTGCAATCTTATCTTTTTCGTTTTGGGTCAACGCGATGAGATGCTCACTCTTGTCGGTTTTAGGGGTGTTGAAACACTCCTTCATAAACACTCCGATGGCATCGATCGCTTTGTGCGCTTCCGCTTCATAGAGGACACCGTGATAAAACCCTTTCAACTCCACGAACCGTTTTAACGGGGAACTGAGACGCTCATAAAATACCTTTTGAACGCGACTGTCGACGACATAATCCGACGTTGCCGAGAGTACCAATGTCGGGGTGACGATGTGGCTCGCATCCTCCACAACGCGCTTTGCGGTATCGAGGAGTGTTACGAGCTGTCGTGCAGGGATGTTCGGGGTGATGAGGGGATCGGTGTTGTATCTCTCCTGTTCTATCGTATTATGGGTCAAAAACTTCGCTTTGACATAGGATTTGATGTTCATGCGGGGATTAAACCGTATCATCAGATCGAGTGAGAGTTTGGCGAGAGGGACATAGAGTTTGATGACAAACGCCGGAGCGACCAGTGCCATCCCCGCGATACGCGGAGCATAATCGTGCACCCACGTCGAGGCGACGACCCCCGCGACCGAGTTGGCGACGACGAAAATATCTTCCGCACTTTTCCCCTCTTTGACACAAACAAAGCGGACAAACGCCTCCAAATCGCGTACCAGATTCATAAACTCATAGGTCGCATCGGCTCTGGTGTATCCGTGTCCCCGATTGTCATACGAGAACACTTTGTATCCCTCGAAAATCGTGTTGCGGGCGATGGGATCGAGTCGTTCGGAGTGCTCATGTCCGCGATGGAGGAGCAGCACGATTTTGCCGTTGGGATTTTGCGGCGACCATTCACGATAAAAAAGCTCTGAACCATCAAAGCTTACGAAATTTCCGGTTGTCATCTTATTCTCCTAGTAGTTTGGTGTAGTTCGTATAAATGGGACTCTCTGCTGGGAAATACTCTAAAATCGCTTTCGCATAGCGATCAAACGGGTTCGCTTCGCGCGATAGCTCAAAACGTTTGCGGTACGGTAGATCGTAGCTGTTGAGCATCATGCTAAAGGGTACGGGGAAATCGGTGCCGAAGAGGAGCTTATGATGGATGTCGCTCTGTAGGCTTAGATGGCGTAATACTTTTGCTCTCACGGGGGTGAGGAGAGCGCTGATGTCGGCGTAGAGATTCGGATAACGCTTGAGCATATCGATAAGGATGTAATACTCGTCGTTAAAATGTTTCGGATTTTTGGAGAGGGCTTTGAATATTTGGCGCGGCTCATAGGTGAGTGCCATGTGGGCGCAAATCACCTGAACACCCGCTTCGAGAGGCTGATCGAGCATCTCGATACTTTCGCACGATTTAAAAGAGTGAACACTGCTCTCACTCCCCACATGGACGATCAGCGGCAGACCACGCTGTGCCAGTTTGTCAAAATAGGGACGGTAGCGCGCTTCGCGGGTATCGACCCCCCAGTAGTTTTGCAAAAACTTCGCTCCCGCAAATCCCGCATCGGCATAGCGGTCGATGAGATCGAGTGCATCGGGGCGTTTGGGGTTGATGGAGAAAAAGGGGATGATGACATCCTCGTTCCCTCGATACAAAGCCGCCACGTCTTCGTTGGTCGCACACACGGTGATGTCTTTGTGAAGAATTTCTCCCTCTTCATCAACCCGTGCATCGACGCCGAAGAGAACAATTTTCTCAACATGTTGTGAACCTCTGACCGACTCGACCAACGCGCGGGTGTATTCGCCGTAGGGATCGCTAACGAGTGCTTTGGGGTTCATCCCGAACTTTTTGGCGAAAAAACGCAATGCCAATTTATCGTAAAAACGATCAAACGCAACATCACTGCTGAGGAGGTGGGTATGGATATCAATGGTTTTCATAACTACATTCCTAAAAACTTAAACATATTGACATATTACGAGTGATTTGCTGAAATTCTTCTGAATATTATTTATCACGTATTGCCGAAGCTTCAAAGATAATGATCATCACAAAAGCAAAAAGTGGAAGCCAAAAGGTATAAAAATTTTCGGTTTCATTTTTCTTAATTAATGCATTAAATGCTTCTTTCCCTTTAGTATAAGGTATGACGATTTTGCCGTCTCTCTCTATCTCTGCTATCCACACACTGCCGTGCGATAGAGGAAACCATTTGATCGTCACAGGATACGATAAGTCTCGATTCAATATGCCGTCTTTATCCTCATACCAACTGACAAT
>NZ_JBAQPS010000037.1:0-8653 GCF_049305995.1 Sulfuricurvum sp. | reverse complement strand
CGTTTGACATTAACAAAACTCAATGCCAGTGATATTAAAATTTCCAGTACGACTGCCGGAAGCGGTTTTTCAACAGCTGCTACGGTTGCTGTTAAAAATCTTCGTTTGACGGATGTTATCGGTAAATTTGATGCGGCGACAGCGAGTGCGGCGGGTGCTAACATCAGTGGTGCTACAGCGCTTACCGGTCTTGGAACTGGGGTTACTACCCTTAAAGGTGCAATGTTGGTTATGAACATTGCTGAATCAGCCCAAAAAATGCTTGATTCAATCCGTTCGGATCTTGGTTCGGTACAAAATCAGCTTGTCTCAACTGTTAATAATATCAGTGTAGCACAAGTAAACGTTAAAGCGGCAGAGTCACAAATCCGTGATGTCGATTTCGCGGCAGAGTCAGCTAACTTCTCTAAATTTAATATTCTTGCTCAGTCTGGAAGCTATGCAATGTCGCAAGCCAATGCTGTTCAGCAAAATGTTCTCAGACTACTTCAGTAGTTTGAATAAAGCAGCGTAAGCTGCTTCCTTTGCTACAATAGTAGCAAGATTAAAGAGCAACCTTTGGGTTGCTTGATCTATTTTCTTTCTAAAACATACTGAAACAATCTTCATACCTATGCGGTATATTTTAAATCATCCTATTTTTTTGCTTACAAAATCACATGGAATGCTATGTGCTTTCAATACGTTTATACTTACGACGGAAAGAAAAACATGAATATATTTGAAAAGAATCTTGAAGCTCTAAATATAGGCAATCCGGAATTAGTGGCATCACTTAATTCTATTAAGAGCAATGAAATTTATGAAGTCTATACCGATAAAGACCCAGCTAATATTAATTTGATAGATATGAGAGATAATACTCCTCTTTATCGTTCAGTTCCAGTGGACGAAACATTAAAAAAAATGGAAGAGTTGTCATCGTATCAACAGTATCCTTATCTCTATTTTTTTGGATTTGGAAATGGGATTGTTTATAAGCTGTTATGTCAGAATGAGATGCATCGACGGATCGTGATATTTGAACCAGAAATAGAGATCATTTATATCGTCTTGAATCTAATCGATTTTTCCGAGGAACTTCGGGGACAAAAGCTTGTATTGATAGAGACTAAAGAAGTCACCTATAATGGAATGTTCCGATTATTAGACAATGATGCGAAAATATTTGCAAAAGTTTATGATTTATTGGTATTACTTCCCTATTATGAACGCTATCATGCCAAAATTGTCGAGACAAATACGATTATGACCCGTGCTTTAGAGCAATTGGTTTATTCGTTTGGAAATGATGTGGAAGATTCGCTGATCGGTGTTGAACATTTTATGAAAAATTTGCCTCGGCTCATCCGGAGTCCTAAACTACAGCATCTTTTACAACAAATTACTAAAACCGATACGGCAATCATCGTTTCAACGGGTCCCTCGTTAATGCAGCAGCTCCCTATTTTAAAAGAAATTCAAAATCATGTCACCATAGTGTGTATTGATGCCAGTTTTCCTATTTTAGCAAAACATGGAATTAAGCCTGATATTGTCGTATCGATGGAGAGGATCGCACTGACATCGACTTTCTATAAGAATACACCCGATTCATTTCATCAAGATGTTATTTTTGCAGTTTCGAGTATCGCTCACCAAGAGTTATTAGAGAGTATCCATGGAGGAACGACGGTTTTGATTTCACGCCCATTCGGATATAAATTTTTCTTTGAGCTTGAAGATTGGGGATATTTAGGGCGGGGTATGAGTGCTGCAAACTTAGCCTATGAGATTGCCGCGATAGCTTTGTTTAAAAATATTGTTTTTATCGGTCAAGATTTATCGTACGGAAAAAATGGAAACAGCCATGCGGCAGATCACGTTTTAGGTAAAGATGAGGTTAAAAATGATAAATCGGTCGGAAGTATCGAAGCGTATGGCGGTGATGGATTTGTGGAAACAACATTGGTCTGGAAATTATTTTTAAACTTTTTTGAGTTGGATATCGCAGAAGCCAATAAGGCAGGGGTTTCACGCACCATCAATGCAACCGAGGGGGGAGCACGGATAGAGGGAACAGAAGAAATTTCTTTTCGAGACGTAGCAGAACATTTGGTTGATAAGACGCATTATAAAGAGAAAATAGTGTTAAATCTACCCGATGCACAAGAGATTAGTAAAAATGAAAAACATATAGAAGCTAAAATTAAAAAAGCCAAAAAAGTAGGATTGGCAGTCAAAAAAAGCACTGAAAAAATTTTTCTGGAACTCATGGCATTTCTCACTAAGGTTGAACAATTAAATAAAGAATCGAAGCTTGAATTGATCGATTATAAAAAAGCTGAAAAGTTGATTTATAAAATTGATGCTATCAAAGAGAAAGTGGATAATGAAATTTTTAATAAAGTCTTTTTTGATGTAATGAAATCGTATGTTCTTCATCAGGAGTTGGAGCTTGCCATGATCCAAGTTAAAAAAGTTGACGATGATGAGGGAAAAAAAACAAAGCTGATTGAATGGTTGTATGCACACAAAGGGTGGCTGTTTAGTGTTGCGGGTATTATTAATGCAGTGCTTATCGCGATTGAACGCGGTCATCATGGCATAGATGCAAAACGGTGAGTAAACCCGCAAATCAGATGGTAAACAATAATTTTGAAACATTTCTAATGGATATCGATTCTATTGCAACAGAAAACGATCTATTAATGATAGTTGATAGAGTACGAAAATTAGATTCTGCATTGTTTTCGCAATGTATGTTAGCTTTTCGAGAAAAAGTGATTGTCTTAATGATGGAACAGGGGATATTACCTCCATTGAACTTAATTCAGCTTTTCCCTATGATCCGTCATTGTGCATATCATTTTGAGCGTGACCTACAGATAGACAATCATGTTATTTTATTAAAAAAACATTTGCTCAATGTCGAAAAAAATTCGTATGAATATTTTTTGATTGTAGATTTAATTTTTATCATGAATATGTTAAATGGAGAATTAGATAAGGGATTTTTTGATTATCTTTCAAGCATTGTAAAAAGTAATATCTTTGAGGCATATAAATATCCTGAAGCTTATCAACAATTCACAAATACATTACGAAATTGCAATATTTTAGATATAGAAATAGTGGGTTATTTGAGTACACTTTTGGAGCCGGATATTTATTTTGAAGATGATTTAGAAGTGCAATCATCCATACTTATTTGGATTATGAGTGTTATTTATAATGAACCAAATTATAGTGCATCTACAGCTTTTTTTGAACTTGAAAAATCGTTAAACGCTATTATGCTAACAGCATTAAAGTTGGAGAGATTAGAACAGGCTATGGCAATCTATAACGTAGCACATCATCTGTTGGGAAATTTATTTCAAACGCAAGAAAAAATGGCTATTTTTAACGCTCAATTTACAAAACCGATCGCTTTAGAGTACAAAAAATATGCCCATTCCTTGTCAAGACTGACAACAATAAAGAAGAAGAAGAAAAAAATTGCAATTATTCGGGATCGTTTGGTTAATAACTCACCACATATGATTGAATATAGATTAGTTTCCATGTTGATGAGAGAAGCTTTTTTTACGGATAATTATGAGTTGTATTTGTATTCAGCCGGTTATATCGAAAAAGATCTTGATGATATAAAAATAATGAGTGCTTATGAAAAATTAGGTGTTATTGTCAAAGCAATTCCTAATGAATGGTATGCCAAAGGATATTATTACAATCATCTTGATAAAGCAATCATGATACGTAATGATATGATACAAGAGAATATCGATATCATGATTGGTACGGTTGGGCATGATAGCATTGATTTTCTCTTTGCAACACGCACTGCACCGCATCAAATCTATTGGAGTCACGGGAATTTTGAATATGATGTTCCAAATATCGACAGAAGAATAACGCATTGTAGTGTTCCGGTTGAAGGTTTTGCTTTTTCCCATTTTTCAGTGCTACGAGATTATTCACAGTACCAAGCGCAACAGGTGATTTCAGAGGCTGAAACCATACGTAATCAATACGGTAAAGATACGGTAATCCTAGGCAGTATAGGCAGGTTGGTAAAAGTAGATAGTTTGGAATATTTAGAATCCGTCGCGAAGTTGTTACATAAAAACTCAAATGCCATTTATTTGGCCTGCGGTTCAGGAAGCATGGAGTCTATCAAGCGAAAAGTTGAAGCGCTAGGGATAGAAGATCGATTTGTTTTCGTTGGTTTTGTCGAGGCAAAAATATACGTAAATGTTTTGGATATTTATCTGGATACTTTTCCGCATCATGGCGGAGAAAGTGTTAGAGAAGCCCAAATGGCCGGTTGTTGTGTTGCGTCGTTGCACGTAGAAAGTGAAAAAGGGCCGCCAGATCCGATTAGTATTGATAATGACAGTATTCTCAAGCAAGTTAATTATCAGTTGGAGATGCTGGATGCGGAATTACTGGATAATGAGGGATTTATCCATCAGGTTATATCATTTGCCTCATTAAATACCGATGCTTATATCGGCATTGTCGATTTTTTTATCAACCATCCCGATGATCGGCAGGTCGTCAAGAATTTTTTTAAAACGTACATGCCGGAAGCGATTTCATATAAAGAATTTTTGGAGGTAATCGGTTTTGAATAAGCCTTATATTTCAATAGTACAATACTCTAGAAATGATGATCATGGCGGTCATTTATTCGACAGAATGTCAACCTCATTGTATTCTACGATAGAGCTTTTGGAACGCTATGAATTGGAATCGGAGATTATTATGGTGGACTATAATCCACCTGCTGATAGAGCGTTATTGAAAGATATTTTACATCTCAATGGAAACAGGAAATATGTTAGTGTCCGTTTTATTGAAGTACCAAATTCGATTCATACCGCATATCCGCAAAGTGATAAAATGCCTATGAACAATATGGTTGCCAGAAATGCAGGTATCAGACGCGCGAGGGGAGAATTTATCCTTTCTACTGGAATCGATGTCATTTTTTCTACAGAGATGATTGCTTTTTTTGCACACAAAAATTTAGATCGAAACAGTTCGTATCGAACAAGCCGAATCGATGTCGCTCAATGTGTCAGTGCGTATGCACAAGATATTGATAAACTGATGGAATCGTGCAGAAACAATATTATAGATGTTCATTTTAATACTAATCCCGGATATTTCGGGGATACTGATTTACCAGCGCTTCATACCAATAATTGCGGTGATTTTCAGCTATTGCACCGTGATGTTTGGAATAACCTATGTGGTTATCCGGAAATAGACCTGATAGGAACCCATGCAGATACAATTTTTAGTTATATGGCATGGTTGTATGGGGCGAAAGAGAAAGTTTTAAGGGAACATTTTTATCATATAGATCATCCGGCACGATGGTTGAAGCCTGTATATACACATGTTTTGAGGAATTTTCGTGCATTATACGCACAGTTGGGCGAAGAGGTGATGGCACTAAAAGAGGATTATTATGCACTGGCTAAAAAAGCCTCTGAAATGAGTGGCGAACAAAGTGAGATTGAACTCAAAGGTATTAGTATGCTCTCCAAAGATGCATATACAAAAATCATAACAGATATGGCCAGTGGAATAAGAGAGCTAAATTATAATACAAAAGAGTGGGGTCTTGGAGATATAGTATTAAAAGATGATATGGATCATTCTATCCCTCATCTTTAGTATATTTTACGAGTTTAGCCAACAATGTAGTGTAGAATTCAGCAAACTGAAAATGGGTATATCAAATTATAAGAGGTACTGATATGGAGCTATTTATTCCGAATCCTGGGAAAGCCTTAAACTATGATTTTTCAGATTTGGATAAAAGCTTATTGGCTCCATTCGCAACATGGATTTTTAATAATACTCAAAAAATATGCTGGTCAGACAGAGGGCAATTTGTATGGTATATACTATCACTCTTTGAAGAGCTAAGAGCGAAAAGTCTTTGTATAGCAGAGGATAAGCACTATTTGATTGGAAGTGACTTATTTGACATACCCGTTGTATCTTACGAAGAGATAGGGGATGTAGAATATATTGTTTTATCTGGTTTGACACCTACTGATATGTATATGCAAAAAATCCGTTTTGTTGACTATAAAACTATCTCTATTTTTGATGCGCATAATTTTACCAACCATTGGAATGATAAATTTTATTCTTTGGATGCAAAAGGATTGTTAGGCGAAGCATGTGATTTTGATTATGCAGAGCTTTTTTTGCCAAACCTTTTGGAACGAGATGGTAGTGCTTTGGATATAGAGATTATTGATACTTTTGCGAATCTTATCGACACAAATGTACATACAGTCACAGGGGATAAAGAACTTTTTCACTATTTTACCAGCGTATCGGATAAATTTGCGAATATGAAATTTGTACAAGAGATAGAATTTGGAGCGACGAATCTTTTTTTGTGTTCTTTAGATGAAGTGGTCTTGTTTAGTCTAGAACAAAAAATTGCGCAGGGAAGCATTAATATGCGATTCACGCAACAATTAATCAGCCCAAAGTTAATTCCTGAAAGAGCGCTCAAAAAATATGTACGGCATATTTATCCGATAGAAATTCCGGAAATAGCTTTTGCCCATGAATTGGATTTTTTATTACTTGATTTACCGGCACGAGAGCGTTCTTTGGCTCCGAATGGGTTGGGATATGTACATAATATTTTACGCAAACTTAATATTAAATTTCAAACGTGCGATCTTGACAATATAATTTATCATCGTATTTATCAAGACCTACTGCTTAAAGATAAAAAACCGATAGGTATGAACGGGTTGCTAATACCAGAACATCCTTGGGAGACAACGGAGTTATGGGTATGGAGTGACGAGCGGTTTTTGAATGAAATGAATGAGTATATAGTTGAAATCGCCGATAAAATATGTGTGTCATCACCAAAAATAATAGGGTTGTCGTTGCATTTTAGCAATATAGAGTTTTCCGTTAAAGTAATTAATTTGGTACGGCAAAGGCTAAAAGAGGTAAAAATAGTCGTAGGCGGATTTAGTTGTGCAAATTATAAAACTGCGTTAAAAACATTTCCACTGGCAGACTTTGTTATCGTAGGTGAGGCGGAATTATCTTTACCGGTATTGATAGATGCAATTTTGAATAAGAAAGAGACGGATACTTTAGCCGGTGTTTTACCGTATAAAGATGTTTTTATACCTGCACCGTTAGTAGAAAATTTGGATGAATTAGATGCGGTAGAGTATGAATGGCATGATATAGCTTTATATAGAAGATTTGATGGTTATAGTCAGACTCCAATAGTGTCTAGCAGGGGATGTAGATGGTCGAGATGTACTTTTTGTGCAGAATGCTTTAGTTGGCGAAATCGAACTCCCAAACATTTTGTCGATGAAGTTGAATCGCTTTATACAAAAGGGCTCAATAAATTTCTATTTAATGAAAGTGATCTAAATGGAGATCCGGATGCATTGCTTGCTATTTGCGATGAAATCATAGAGAGAAAACTAAAAGTCACATTTTCCGGACAGCTTAGAATCCATACAGCAAGTGATATTGTTTTTTTTGAAAAATTACGTAAAGCGGGATTTACTGCTTTGACTTTTGGTGTAGACGGATGGTCCAAAAATACCCTCAGGCTTCAAAAAAAAGGGTATTCAAAACGAACGGTAAGGGATAATTTAATAGCATGTCAAGCTAGCGGTATTCAAGCTGATGTTAATATGGTGTTAGGTGTTCCGGGGGAGACGTGGGATGATATTGAGGAATCTATTGAATTTGCGAAAGAGCTTAGAGTGTATATACGTCGTTTTTCAGCTATAAATTCACTTATATTGGCCTCGGGAAGTCGATATTATGATGACCCGGATACTTATGATATTAAGTTTTATGGTAATAGGAATGAGATTATGAAAGCGTATCCAAATGCTATTCCTGATGGGCTGTGGTATAGTGAAAAACCGTTTATTGATCACGTAGAACGATCAAAAAGACTTAAATATGTAGTGGATGAGCTACTTAAGGCTGGAGCGGAGATAGGTGGGTATGCCAAGTGGTCTATTAATCAAAAAATAAAGAGTATAGATAGTGCCTATGGAGTTGCCGATGAAATGGCTTAGTGTTACTAAAGGGATAGTACAGATAGATACTCCCGCAGGTTTTCAAGAACACCGTTTCGGATTGCCGTACCAAAGCAGATGGGAAACATTAAAGGGTAAGGTATTTTTGGTGACGGGTGCCGGTACGGGGTATGGGCGTGCGATATCGGTATCGTTGGCTGCTGTTGGAGCGTATGTCTATATGGTTGGCAGACGCAGCGAGAAATTAGTAGAGAGTATCAATGAAGCTGCCAAATACGGTATAAACACAGCTAATATGTATCCTTTAAGTGCTGATATGGCAAAAGAAGAGGATATTAAAAAAATAGTTTCTCAGATCACCCAAAAAAGCAATCGATTAGATGGAGTAATCGGATGTTCGGCTCTTTCTCCCGCCTATCAAAACGGATTTGAGTTTTCCAGTTCAGAACAATGGGATACGATATTATCGGTTAATGTAAAATCCCATTGGCTTATTTTGAGGGAAGCCTTTCCTTTGATGCAGAAAAATGGTTTTGCTAAATCCGTATGGTTTTCATCCGGTGCGGGATGGGCGTTTACTCCGGGGATCGGGCTCTATAATC
>NZ_JBAQPS010000036.1:0-3535 GCF_049305995.1 Sulfuricurvum sp. | reverse complement strand
TTACTGTCCCATCGATATCACCCGCACTGTAGGTAATCGTTGTACTTCCGTCTTCATCCACTGTTTTTGTGCTCTCGACGCTTAGTGTCGGTGCGTCGTTTGTCCCTTGAATTCCCAATGTCAACGTAGCCGTTTTCATATTGCCCAAACTATCACGTACCGTGTAGGCAAAACTCTCAGATACCGACTGAGACGTTGTAAGTGATTGGACAGCTGATGTATCGAGAACATATGTATAGTTACCATCCGCATTCAAAGTAACCTCTCCATAAGTTCCTTGAATGGTTCCAATACTCTCTACTACGGCATCTGAATCATCATTTTTAAGTACATTTCCAGTTAAAACAGCAGTATCTTCAAAGCTTTCAACTGCATCATTACTAACACTTACCACAGTATCAATTACCAAAGATTCATTACCTGATACCGAAACATTCCCGGCTCGATCCACCAACAAAGCACTTACATTAAAAACCCCTTCTCCTTCTTGGTTAGGGATATCAATATGAACTACTTGAGCAGCAATATCTAAAGCAGAAAGAACAAATGTTTGAACAACGCCTCCATTGGCAGTAAACAGAACTTTATCACCTTCCACCGCATTTTCCGGTAAACCTATTTTAATGTTTAAAGCAGAAGAAATTTCACTGTTATCCAAGAAACCATCATTATTGATATCATTGGATATCATTAAGGTAGGTGCCAAGAATCCAACCATATCGAGCGTAACACTGTCATTGGCTTGCAATTTATTTCCAGCGTTATCGATAATTGTAGCGGTAATATTTAATGCCTCATTTTCTATAGGTGCAGGATAGACTACACTCAATGAACCAAGGGCTATATCTGATGGTGCCAAAATTACCGATTTAGATGAGTTACCGTCACTAATTTCGATTATTTGCCCAGCAATCGCTCCGGATGGAATTCCTATTGTTACGGTCAATGTTGTCGGTAATGCAACACCTTCTTGAGCATTGACAAATCCATCAGCATCTGAATCAGCCGTAATGGTGACCGTAGGTGCATCCATAGCGGTAAAGTTTTCCACATAGGTTTTACTGGATGTCCAATCCCATACAGTATAGGTAACCGGAATCGGATTTTCAGGGTTAAATGTATTATTTGAAACGATACTGTAGGTTCCATTTCCATTATCAGTAATGGTGCCTAATGATGGATCGATAGAGAGATTATCGATTTTCAAATTTTCATTTTTGACCTGTATGCCTTCAATCCCATTTAGCAATGCTTCACGTGTAATCGTCAAACTACCATCGCTTTCTACAAAATAACCTAAAGCATGATCACGTGACGCATCATTAACATCCTCGATTCGACGGTCGCTAAAGCCAGATAACTGCCGTTCTTTAAGCTCTAATCGATCTTCAATCGTATCTTTAACATGAAGCATCGAACGATCTTCTAGCGTTTGCTGACCGCTTAATACGGCCTCTTTTTCGATCTCAAACGTAAAAGCATTGATCCCTTTTGATACTAACATATCACTTAATTCAACTTTATCAGTCGTTTCAAAATTAATCGCTGAAATAGAGCTTTCAGATGTGTCAGCAAACAAAGTACGTGTATCCGCCGTAATGGTAATTCCATTACTAGCATCACTATCAGCATCCAGTTGCTGAAACAAAATTGCCATATTTTCAACATAGTTATTGTTTAAATCACCCAAATCAACAGCGGCGACATCTTGTAAAAAGACATCTGCACCCACCACCTCAGTACCATTCATCTCACCAATAACTAAATTGCCTATTTTAAAAGTAATACTATCTTCAGGTCGATAAATAAAAGTTCCATCTGCATTCGTAAATCCACTCAAACCTGAACTGGTGCTATACTCTAATCCTCCGACCGGTGCATCAATAAACGACGCCGAAAAGATCGTATCATCTACCGAAATACTCTGTGTTGCTTGTGTCGCATTATTTTCTGCCATATCATTCACATCAGCACTAATGACATAAGAACCATTCGTAGGGATATCATTTGCCGATACGGCAAGTGTCCAAGAACCGTCATCTTGTACAACAGCCGTATCCGAGTAATTTCCAAACTGAACAGTGACAAGACTCCCCGCTTCAACATTTTGTGTCAAGCCTTGAATATTAATACCATTCGCCTTTTCCGGAGCAATGATGATATGACCGCTTGATAAAGATGTGATACTCACCATCGGAGTGATCGTGTCAATACTATAATCAGCACTCTTTGCTACTAATCCTGTATTGCCAACCATATCCGTATAAGAGCTTGAAAGGGTAATAAGATTCGTTGTATCTTCAATATCAGATGCAGGGGTAAAAGTTCCTCTCCACGTTATCCCTCCATCATCTGAATTTAATCCACTAAGCGTTCCGTTTTCTACACTCAAATCGGTATGATCGAAGCCAATAACCGCTTCAGAAAATGTGATAATGACATCCGTCATTTCACCTATCTTGAGTGCAGCATCTCCCATTACTATCATTGCCGTAGGAGCTAAATCGTCAATATCGGTAACATTAATTGTAATTGGCAATGCAGAGGTCGTACCATCTTCACTCATAGCAGTTGCTGTAAACGTATAACTAGACTGTGATTCATAATCGAGAGATTGAGTTACATAAACTTTACCGTCAGTATCAACACGGAAAGGGATATTATCAGGGAGAGAATAGGTAATAGTTTGACCATCAGCATCCGTTGCATTAAGAGTCACACCGGTATAGCTTCCGGATATACTATTTTCTTGAATCACATTTTCAGCCGTATCAGATTCTATTATCTGAGTAACAGTATCATTGATCGCATTAACCATGATATTTGACGTATGTACTGTAGTGGCTCCGTCATCATCCGTCGCCGTTACGGTAAGAGTATCCTCGCCGTTAAAATTTACCTGCGGTACATACGTAATCGTATTATCCGAATTCACCGTTACGCTTCCATATTCAGCACTTGCCGTAACACGCACCACCCCAGCTGAATCACTCACGCTGAAAATAATTTTTCCTTCAATATCTTCATTCATCGTAAGCATTGAATCAATTCTCAATGAAGGTGCCATATTCAAGATTGTGAGGGAATCTGATTCCACAAGATCACCCTGAAGCTGTTCTGGAGATATACCTGCTTTATGTGGCGCAATCTCTGCCCAAATATCCGTTTCTAGCCCGATACGTTCCGCAAATGAACTTGGCGAATATATTTCAGGATCAATTTTAGCTGTCGTATGTTCATCAAAATTTTCGAGATAAAACAATCCCTTATCGATACCGGCGAAAAAGCTATCTGTGTTTAATGAGGTGTCGGTAATGTCAAAATTCTCATTGCCGGTAACAGATTCACCCAAACGGGCTATTGCATTCCCGGAAAGTTCTAAAACATCTCCGTTTTGTAAAGCGATATCAAGCTCAAACCCTTTGTTGCCGATAATAATGTCATCTTCGAATACTAAACTGCCTTCACCAAGAATCTTGATGGTTCCGTCTGCTGATTTAGCGAGATATTCCCCTGTTATTCGTGTAACCTGACC
>NZ_JBAQPS010000035.1:0-3699 GCF_049305995.1 Sulfuricurvum sp. | reverse complement strand
CCTCAGAGGTTGGTTTTTCTAAAAATCCGGGACGTTCGGAGCGTAGATAGCCACTCATAACATTAGCGCCTTTAACGTGCAAAATCCCCCCCGCATCAATCCCCGGTACAGGGATGAGTTTCGTCTCTATCCCCGGTAAAATCTGCCCTACAGTGCCGCTTCGGTATGCCATCGGAGTATTGACGGCGATGACGGGAGCGGTTTCGGTCGCCCCATACCCCTCGAAAATCCGTATCCCGAATTTCTCGAACCATAGCTCTTTGACGCTTGATGAGAGTTTCTCTGCCCCTGCGACCACGTATCGGAGACGGTAAAAATCGTATGGGTGGGCGTGTGAGGCATAATGGTTCAAAAAAGTACTGGTTCCAAAGAGGATTGTGCACGAGCGATCATACGCAATCTCAGGGATAACGCGGTAATGCAGAGGTGATGGGTACAAAAATAGGCGTATCCCGCCCAAAATCGGCAACAGTGTCCCTGCGGTCAGTCCGAATGAGTGAAAAATCGGTAAAGCATTAAGAACCTTATCCTCAGTCGAGAAATCGACGATGGCACGGATTTGAGCGATGTTCGCCAAAATCGCTTCGTGAGAGAGGACAACTCCTTTGGGTTTCCCCTCAGATCCTGAGGTAAAGAGGATGACGCACGGTGATGTGGGATCGGATTTGACCCGAACAGCGTTAGGGAAAAAGCGAGCATATCCCATCAACCAGAGCTTATCCATTACCCCCATCTCGGCTTTGAGATCTTCGAGGTAGAGGAGTCGAACATTTTTCAATGCACCCAGTTTCGCTTCGAGTTTGCCTTGCTCCACAAACGCTTTGGAAGTGATAATCGTCTTAATCATCGCCCCCTCACACGCATTTTGAAGCCCGTCGCTTCCGGCGGTAAAGTTGAGCATAGCAGGGGTTCGCCCAAACGCACTAAGCCCCAAGATCAGTGCCAATGTCGGAACCGCCGTGGGCATCAACACCCCGATCGCCTCGCCTGCAATGCTGTGACGTGCAATCAAACGCCCCATCCCAAGCGTCATCGTGAGGAGTTGGCGATAGGTGTATTCGATCTGTTTCGTATCTTCGATAATTTCGCGAGAGCTTCCATAAATGGATACCGCATCGAGAAATGCTCCGTAGAGATCATTCGGACGGCGTGATTCAAAAAGACATTTTTGCAAGAGAGTACGCATCGCTTCACCCGCTTTAGTCCGTCTCTCATGTCCACTTCCCCCCTCAGAGATACTCAGTCGTGTCGGAGTACAGTAGGTGAGGGTGATTTGAGGAAACCAGCTTTTGGGATGATCGTTCCCCATACGCGATAGGGTGCTAAACGTTGCTCCCTCGATAATCACGGGGTGGATCGTCGCTTCGGTTTTCACGGTGACAAACGCCGAACCCTCATAAATCTTCATCAAACTCCCCGTAGTCGTGATCCGCCCCTCAGGGAAGATAACCACAGGACGACCGCTCTCGACGAGACGGATGATCTGCTTGATCGCCATCGGATTGGCGGGGTCGACAACGAGATATTCGCTGAGAGAGAGAAACATCCGAACAAGGGGACGTTTAGCGATTTCGGTATTGACAACAAAAATCGGGTTAATCGGAAGCACTAGCCCTAAAATCAGACCATCTAAAAATGACTGATGATTGGCGATGATTACGGTGTGGTTCTCTTCACGCTGAAACTCACCGACCACTTTTACCCGAAATAAAAGACGGACGATCACATATAAAATCGCTTTAATCATTGAGTATTTCCTTGTAAATAACATAGTACATTTCCAAACGTTTGCTCCAGTAGAGGTTTATTGATCCAAAACCACACCTCTTTCCCTTTTTTCTCACTGAGCAGTACATTTGCCTGACGTAAAATCTTCAAATGGTGAGATACCGTAGTACGTGCCAGTGTTGAAGCATCTGAAATCTGTCCGGCAGTAAGTCGCTCATCGGGCTCGAAAAGCATCAACATTCGCTGACGGTGTTCATCCCCCAACGCGGTAAAAATATCGGACATCGGTTTCCACTCGCTTGGAAGAACGTCGGTGTAATTGGTTTTCATAGTAATAATCCTAAAATCTTAAACATATAGATATGATAATAAATCTGAGCTAACATGAGACTGAATCCCTCATGCGAAGTGATTCTAAATGCGATTGATACAGACCCAGTGCTACATACACGTATTTCGATTTGACATACGCGCTACGGATATTATTGAGCCGCTCTTCGATCTGCTCCATCGTGTATCCACGGTATAACATCCACGCACCGATTGCCATAACACTGCGAGAGAGTCCAAGCGCACAATGGACATACACACCATTCTCTTTTTTATCTTCGATCATCATAACGATGCGGTGCAGTTCCTCAGGAGAGGGGATCGTCAAATCCAAAAACGGTATTCTCGTCTGTTCCAGTGCGGAGCGGTTGATTTGATGCTCTAATGCCAGATTGATTGCATGGCTAATCCCTTGCAATCTTATCGAGTCATACTCATCCTTTGCAGGATGACGTCCGACATAAACCTTCTCTTCGACATGACTCATGAGGGGTAATGAACGTTTGTACCATCGCCATGAGAGGTTCGTACCGATAAAATAGGGGGCGAACACGATCCACTGCCATAATGAAGCCTTTGAGCTTTCCCCTGCGATGAGATGATTGAGTCCAAACGCATAAGCGATGGCTACCAATGCCATCGAGAGAAACAGCCACAGTGCGATGAGGGAGTGATACGCGAACGCAGCGACGAGAAACAAAACCGCCGCACCCAAATAATAAAGCCCCACTTTGAGACTACGCGGAGTGGTAAATCGGTTCAATACTTTGCTGTTTTGATGAATCATAGCAACAGCCGCTCCTCCGACTAACGCCCCAGTCGGGAGGTCGATAAAATGGTGTTGATACACCAGCAAAGTGGAGAGGGCGATGAGCCAAAGCCATAGAGCAACGGCATATTTTAGAAAAACGTTTTTCAAATGAGCGCGCATCGACATCCACAGCACGATGGCAAAACTGATGTGCAATGAGGGGAGCTGATTGTAGGGCAGATCGGCACTTAGAATCCCAAAGAGCCATTGGTACTCATCGCTTTTGGGTTTTTCAAACCCGAATTGGAGCGGAAAAAGGGTAAAGATGAGAACCGAAAAAACAACGATAAAGAGCACTCGCAACGCGAGGATACGAAGCTCCAAACGGCTCTGCGGGAGCAAAAATGCGATACAAAACATCACATCCGAGGACATATAGGGGATGATGAATGACGGGACGAACGGAATGTGCCGCTCCCACTCCATAAAAATCGAGGGGTGCGGGGTGAGCGACGCGTACTGATTCGCCGCACCGTAGAGGATAAAAAAGAGCGCCCCCATAAAAAGTATCCATACAAATCGCTCTTTGAGGGTGGCAGAGGCATCTAGGGCAGGATCAAACGGATACATGGTTATCTGCGTCGCGCCGATGAGACGGTGAAAATACCCCAATCATCGATCCGCATCCCCTCTTTATCAAACCCGTAGGAGCCAAAGAGGGTATCGAGTTCATACTGGCTTCGGCGGCGCATTATCCATTGCGTTTGCTGATGGTTCCCAAGCACATGGGCGATTTGTTCCAACTGCGGATGCCACGGCTGACCCGTATAGACCAAATACCCATTCGGTGCGATCATCGAAGTGATCCCCTCGATGGCGTTTTGGATCAG
>NZ_JBAQPS010000034.1:0-2432 GCF_049305995.1 Sulfuricurvum sp. | reverse complement strand
TAAATATTTTTTCATGAGATTTAACACTATTGGTTTCAATCAATAATAGTTCATACGCTTTTAAAAGATCCAAATAACTCTTAGCAAGAGTAAGTGCAGAGTCATTAGCCTGTTCTTTTAGAGCATTTTCACGGGCTTTAATTTTAAATTCTTTGGTTTTAATATCATAAAGGGTTGAAAAACCGGAAAAAACGTTTTGAGTCAATGTTGCAGAAGTATTCCAAGATGCCCAATTTTTTTTCTCATTATTGGTTAACTGAGACTTAGACTCTTCATATCCATAAGAACCTTGTACATCAATTTTCGGATAATATCCGGATTTTGCTAAAGTGAGTTCATGACGAGCAGCTTCTAATTCCTTTTGCTTTGCTATTATAGAAGGATTTGTAACAATTATTTCCTGTAAAGCGGATTGAAGAGAAAGTCCGAACAATGATTGGTTTATCACAAGAGAAATACCGCATACTAAGAGCGCAGAAGATTGAGTCCGCTTAATCATTATACGTCCTTATTATAAATTAAATGAAACCATTGTATCAAAAAAAAAGTCGATCTAGGTATCATTATGACCACCCACAAAGTACATTGTAACGGTATCTATATCGTTTTTTCACAGATTAAATAAAATCATTCTATATGCCGATATAAACAATCTCATTTCTCTAAAATGGCCCATCAAAAGTCTATAATTAATCATTCAACGAATCAGCAATATTATCCCCGAATTGTTCCATCGGCATATCCCCATGTTCAGTCGTAACAGTATTGGATGTTGTAACAGTATTTTCATTTTGACGTTTTTCGAGATAATCGTCTAAAAAAAATGCTTTTAAAATCAACAAAAGAATCGCAAAAATAAAAATATATTTAACTCTTTTCATTTTCTCCCCTTTATGAAGTAGTTTTTCTCATTGTACTCAAATATATCTTAGTCATAGAATCATACATAAAAACTCTCTTATTAGGAAATACTAGATACAATTTCGACCATCATTATAATAAACTAAATCATTTTTGAGAGCGTATGAAGCACACCCAACCTTTTTCTATATACGCATTGTTAATCGCTGTATTAGTACATCTTATTATTACCTTAACACTCATTTTACTTAATCAATTAAAACCCGTAACTCCTTCAAAAAACAAACCACCTGAACCAAAAGAGGAACGTTTCCGTCTTTCACTCAAAGAACAATTTTCTGACATACCCGAAGCAATTCTTCCTCCTAACAAAATTCTGATTCCCCATGGTGAACAGTTAGAAACACCATCCCAATTACAACCGATTCAGAAAAGTCTTCTAAAATCCAAACCTACGGTATCGCAGAATACGGCAATTTCTCCTGAACCTATTCCAAATGAACCTGTAATAGAATCCAAAAAAGCGTTTGAACACCATATTGCAAAAACCGTTGCCGAAATCGAGCGCAAACCGATGCCCAAAAAAGAGCAAGGGCTCTATGATATCCTCTCAAAAGCCGACACCTCGATACAAGAACGACCACGTAATACAACAAAAATATCAGACAGTATTCAGCGGCTTTATGGAGATAAATTCAACGAACTCTCAGCCGGCGAGCAAAAATATATTCTCGATAATCAAGAAGTGATGCGCCGAATTACACAGGGCGTATTGGATCGATACGGTCGTTCTCGAATTCCGGATAATATCCGCACTCAAGACACTAATATGATCGAATTTTACCTCCATCCTGACGGTAGTATTTCCGGACTTCGGTTTTTAAAAAATTCTCAACTCTCAATATTGGATGATACTACTAAAGAAGTGATCGAACTCGCGTATGCAAAATATCCCCGTCCAGAGCAAAAAACGCTTATTCGCTATCGCGTTTTTTACAGTCTAACAGGGTACTAGCTTCTATGTCCTAATAAGTGTAACCAAATCAAAGACTATTTGCGATCAAAATGGTAAATGGAATGAATGGAACTGAGTTTTTTATCTTTCCATGCTAAATACGAACTTTTGAGGTGCTTCCCGTCATTGCTCAGTTCATGAATAATCTGATGAATATGATCTTCATCGGACTGGCATAATTCGGTGGACATATCGCATTCAAATACAATATAAGTGAGTGTACTTTTACGTAGATTAGCGAGAAATTCAGGTTGGTTTTGTTTAGAACAATAATGAGTCGCTTTAATATTAGTACAAGCAATATCTTTGCAGTGGTACATAGTTACCATTTGCTTAGCAGTATTGGGAAGCAAGTCTTCTTGGATGGTTACTTCTCCACCGATAAGTTTGAATGCCATACTTGTAGCATTGCCTCCTACGAGTGGTAAAACTGCTTTGTGTTGGTACGATTCTGTTCCGATTTGCCTTTCGGCAGATGAAAGTTTCCACTCTCCAATAAGAGTCTCCTCCATCCATCCAAAAAGTTCCCATGCAGTTACTTCAGTCGCATGAACAG
>NZ_JBAQPS010000033.1:0-5455 GCF_049305995.1 Sulfuricurvum sp. | reverse complement strand
GGTATAAAGCTCTTCAAGTCCAGTTTCATCGATGTAAAAGTTTCCATCATGATGTGCTATAGGAATATTAATGACATCCCCTGTATTGCATTGAGATAAAAATATATTATCATTGGCAATCACTTTGAGATGATGGTGGCGAGAAATAAAGTGAAGACCTTCGTTACGTTTCAATGCACCAGGGAGCAATCCTGTTTCGGTCAAAACTTGAAATCCGTTACAAATTCCTAAGACGTTTCCGCCATTATCGGCATAGACTTTGATGGCTTTCATAATCGGTGACATTTTAGCAATAGCACCGCTTCGGAGATAATCTCCATAACTAAACCCACCTGCAACCACGACAAGATCGGTGTTTTCAGGAATAGTATCTTCTTTGTGCCAAAGGATTTGTGTCTCGCATCCTAATGCAGCGAAGGCATGTTGGGTATCGTACTCACAGTTTGTTCCGGGAAACTGAACAATACCTACTTTCATGCTTGGATCTCAATCTCATAATCTTCGATAACCGTGTTAGCTAAAAGTTCTTCACACATATGAGCTACTTTCTCTTTTGCACTTTCAGGATTAGTTTCATTCATTTCAATAATGATCTGCTTACCGACGCGAACGTCTCTCACACTCTCAAAACCGTGACCGCTGAGGGCATGTTGTACTGCTTTACCCTGAGAGTCCAAAACTCCGTTTTTCAAAAATATATTTACGATTGCTTTCATAACCATTACCCCAATATTCGATTTAATACTTCTTCGTAGGCGACTTTAAGTCCGCCAAGTCCTTGACGAAAACGGTCTTTATCCATTTTTTCACCCGTAGCTAAATCCCAAAAACGGCAGTTGTCAGGACTGATTTCATCCGCAAGGATAATTTTACCCTCAGAATCGCGACCGAATTCAAGTTTGAAATCAACGAGGTTAAGCCCTTTGTCATGGAAATAAGGGCGTAGGATAGAGTTTACTTCGCGAGCCATAGCACGAAGCTGATCGAGTTCTGCTTCGTTGTTGACGAGTTCGAGGATTAGACAGTGTTGATCGTTTAATTTTGGATCGCCGAGAGCATCATTTTTATAGTCGAATTCGACCAATGTAAATGGGAGAACTTTTCCATCAGGGATACCAAGGTTCTTACTAAGGCTTCCTGTGGCAATGTTGCGGACAATTACTTCAATGAGGATAATATCCACTTTTTTACAGAGCATATTTGTTTCATCAAGCATTTCAACGAAATGAGATTCGATGCCATTTTGCGCTAACATTTTAAATAATTCAGTAGAGATACGGTTGTTTAATGCACCTTTTCCTGCTTCATTGTCTTTTTTGGCTCCATTAAATGCGGTTAGGTCATCCTTAAACTCCGCAATGACCAAATTGGTATCATCAGTGTTAAAGAGGCGTTTTGCCTTTCCTTCGTAGATGAGTTCTCGTTTTTCCATAATTATTTTCCTTTTACTATAATGAGAGCTTTGATAATATCGACACCCTCTTTGAGTTGAATATCTTTATTCAGCTGTTCAGGGGTAATCATAGTTTTATTGGTTGCATTGGCTTCAGTAACATCTAGCATACCATCATTTCTTTCGAGCTCAGATTCGAGATGTTTTTTTAAATCCGATTCTTTAATATTGAATGTTTTCTCATGGTTTTTGATCTCACCTGAGATGACTTCAATATCAGGAACTACACCTACGGCTTGAATGGTTCGACCGCTTGGGAGATAATAACGGGCTACAGTGAGTTTGATCGCTTCGGTCTCCGTGACCGGCATGACGACTTGAACAGACCCTTTTCCGAAAGTTTTTTCTCCGACGATCACTGCTCGCTTGAGATCTTGTAATGCACCGCTGACGATTTCAGAAGCACTGGCTGAACCTTCGTTGACGAGAACGACGAGTGGCAAGTCGGTAACGGTTGCACTTTTGGTGGCACTGTAACTTACATCATCGGCTTTGTTACGCCCTTTTTGGGAGACGATAACCCCTTCATTCACAAACAAGTCTGTGAGCTCAACCGCTTGATCCAATAAGCCACCCGGATTGTTGCGGAGATCGAGGATGATCCCTTTGCTTTTAGCGGCATGTTTTTTGATTGCTGTTTTCACATCGGCGGCAACTTTTTTATCAAAACTCGTCACGCGAACATAGAGGATATTTCCGCCGATGGTACGGGTATAAACTGATTCTACGGTGATAATGTCTCGAATAATATGAAATTTGAGCGGTTCAGCGGCACCTTTTCGGACGATAGTAATATCAATAGGGGTTTTTGGGACTCCGCGCATCAGAGAGACTGCATCGTCGATAGTCATATTTAAGGTTGCTTTATCATTGATTTTTAGGATGATATCACCAGCTTTAATCCCTGCCTTATCCGCAGGGGTCCCCTCAATAGGAGCGATGACGGTGAGGGTATTATCGCGCATTCCGACCGTTATCCCCAATCCGCCAAATTCGCCGTCAGTTTGAGTTTTTAGGTTGTCGTAGCTTTTTTTATCCATGTAGGTGGAATGGGCATCAAGATTAGAGAGGAGCCCTTGGAGTGATTTATCGATAAGTTGGTCGATACTCAAACCATCAACATTATATTGTTCAACAATGCCTAAAACTTTAGTAAATTTGGCTAAAGATTGAAGGCGTGAAGCTTCTATTGAGGTTTCGGTCGGCTCACTAACGCTATTTCTTGCGAACAGCGATGTTGAAAGTGCAATACTAACTGTTACGGCACTAATAAAACCAACAAGCATCATTTTTGTATTTTTCATACGTTTTCCGAACCTCAAATAGAGTCGCTAATAAGATAAGTAATTATAGTGAAATCTTCATTAATTAACAATGACTTAGATTACGTCAATAACGACATTACCGATCGTGATTTTTTCCCCTTTTGTGATTTTTGCTCGCTTACGAGTCTCAATTACACCGTTACGAACAACGTGATTGTTTTCGATCAGTATCTTTGCTTGCCCACCGGTATCGACAAGATCTAAAAGTTTAACTAATTTGTAAAGTTCTATAAAGGGCTCTGTTAAGGTATAAGTCATAAAAAATCTTTATTCAAAATATATTTTTAGAATTGTTGTTTTGTAGTAAAAATATGGAGATTATGGCACAAAAATAGGCATGAAACCCAATCGGGTCTCATGTAGAGTGTGATTACCAGCGGTCGCGTGGAGGGCGTGGAGCACGTGGACGAGCTTCGTTAACACGAAGTGTACGTCCGCCGAAATCATTACCTTCAAGAGCAGTGATCGCTTTGTTAGCTTCGTCTTGGTTCGCCATTTCAACAAAACCGAAACCACGAAAACGGCCTGTTTCTTTATCATTTACGAATTTAACTGAACTAACTTCACCATATTGTCCGAAAAGATCTTTTACATCATTCTCGTCTTTACCGTAGGGAATATTCCCGACATAAATTTGTGTCACATTGCACTCCGTGAAAAAATCGAACTATAACTAGCATAATCCTTGGCACATTTTAGCCATTACAATCTTATGGGAATGTTAAAAATAATTGTATTTCCGTAATTAATTTTAAGGCATTGATAAAACATTACATTATTCAATTTTATATCAAAATAAGTTGGATATTTGGATCCCTGTTTATTCTGTATTAATGGAATATAATAAAAGTTTAGCTACAATCGCGTAATTTTTAAATATAAAGAGTTTTGCAATGGTACAAGTCACTAAATTAACAATGCGCTTCGGTAGCCGAATTTTATTTGAGGGGATTAACCTCAAACTAGACCGTAACAAACGTTACGGTCTTATCGGTGCGAACGGTGCCGGGAAAACAACATTCCTAAAAATTCTTAGCGGTGAGATCAAAGAGTACGAGGGGGATGTCTCCATAGAGCCGGGTCTCAAAGTGGGTATTTTGGGACAAAATCAGTTCGCGTTTGAAGATTTTACTATTGCTGATGCCGTATTATGGGGGAATAAACGCCTTTATGATGCGATTAAAGAAAAAGAATATTTATATGCTAATGGTGATTTCGAAGACGATAAAACCAATGACCGTCTCGCAGAGTTGGAGATGATATGTTGCGAAGAGGATCCGACCTATGAGTATGATGTTCAAATTGCAAAAATTCTCGAAAATGTTGGGATTGCAGCAGAAAATCATCAAAATTTGATGTCGAGCCTCCCTTCATCAGAAAAATTCAAAGTTCTCCTCGCACAGGTTCTTTATCCGAAACCAGATGTTTTATTCCTCGATGAACCGACCAATAACCTCGATATCGACACAATTGGATGGTTAGAACGTGAGCTTCAACGTCATGATGGGACATTGGTCATCATCTCGCATGACCGTCACTTTATCAATGCCGTTGTGACGAACATCCTCGACGTCGATTTCCAAAAAATTCGTGAATTTACGGGGACGTATGATGACTGGTATCTTGCTTCGACCGTAATGGCGAACCAAGCACAGTTGGACCGTGATAAAAAAGTAAAAGAGAAAGAGCAACTTGAAGCGTTTGTTCGTCGTTTCTCTGCGAATGCATCGAAAGCAAAACAAGCCACTTCTCGTCAAAAACAACTTGACAAACTGACCATCGAAGATATTAAACCATCAAGTAGACGAGATCCAAGCATTGTGTTTAAAGCAAAACGTCAAATGGGAGATGAAGCATTACGTGTGGCGAATATTTCTCATAGCTATGACGATTTGAATGTCTTGTGTGATTTTGATATTTTGGTTGCACCGGGTGAAAAAATTGCGATTATCGGTGCCAACGGTGCGGGTAAATCAACCTTATGTAAAATTCTTATGGAAGAGATGAAACCGACTAGCGGGAGTGTTACGTGGGGAGCTACGATTGAATACAGTTATTTCCCTCAAGATACGACCGATAAAATCAAAGGGGACGGTACTCTCTACGACTGGCTTCGCGGGTTTGATCCGAAACGTGAAATCTCGGAAATTCGTAACTGTTTGGGACGTATGCTCTTCAACGGCGAACAGCAAGAGAAAAGCGTTGAGAAGATTTCAGGGGGAGAAAAACATCGTATGATGCTCTCTAAGATGATGTTGGAGGGGGGGAATTTCCTCGTACTCGATGAGCCTACCAATCACCTCGACCTCGAAGCGATTATTGCACTCGGTGAAGCATTGCTCGATTTTGAAGGGAATGTTATTTGTGTGAGCCATGACCGTGAGTTGCTCGATGCGTTCGCCGATCGTATTATTGAATTGCACCTTGATGGCACCTATATCGATTTCAAAGGTTCGTACGAAGAGTTTGCCGAGGCAAAAGCGAACGGGTCACTGTAAGTAAACTATTCGTTCGCCCTGAGCCTGTCGAAGGGTGGAACGTTCATGGTTCGACAGGCTCACCACGAACGGAAGTGCGGAGGGATAAAAACATGAATGATTACAAAAACTTTGTTGGATTAGGGGTTGCGGGTAATTTTGCACTCCATCTCGAACAAGCAGGGGAGAGTGCTGATTTC
>NZ_JBAQPS010000032.1:0-12873 GCF_049305995.1 Sulfuricurvum sp. | reverse complement strand
GCGCGGAGTTAGGTTTTTTAGGGGTTGTAGTATATACACGAGTACATACACCACGACGTTGTGGGCATGACACCAAAGCGGGTGATTTTGATTTTTTCACTACCGCTTGTCGCTCTTTACGAATAAGTTGGTTGATTGTTGGCACACAATCTCCTTTGTTGAAATGTTCCAGTAGAATATTTAATCTCCTCAAGATGAGGGACTAATAAACGCGCAATAATAGCTAATTTTTGATTAATTTGAGCTTATTTTAAGGAAGTTGTAAGAGAGGAGAATACTTAACCGAAACACTTCGCGCGTAGAAGAAATAATCTCTTTATATTTTAAAGTCCGATCTCTCTCATTGCCGCTTTTTGTAAAAATGCCGAACGGCTCAAATGCAACGGTTCGATATAGCTGTCGATTTTTCTCACCAGATTTTCAGGCATTGAGATATTGATCCGTAAGCTTTTTTCATTTGTATGCGGTTCAGGAATGTAATCTCCCTGCGCAAGTGAAACTTCGATAAAAGCCGAAAAAGTATTTTGAGCTGACTCTATCGCCTCTATCGCACTCTCTCCATCACCCATTACCCCTTTGAAATCTTTGTAATAGGCGAACCACCCATCTCCATCTTCTGGACTCACTTTTTTAATAACAATCTCATAATCAAGATTCATATAATAGGCTAAATTTTTCATTTGGATTCTCCCAAAATTTCTAATACGTGTTTGACATAAATCGCTTTTATAGGCTTATGGTACGGGATGACAATACTTGCCGTATTCTCTTTGCGAAAAACGAAGTGACTGCCGCCACTATTGTGGCACACATACCCAGCATCTTCTAAAAGTTTCCGAATATCCTCAAAAGGAACATTCTTGGGATTATTTTTCATCGCTTGAATCAGTTTGTCTTTTTTGCTCATCCCAGCCTCTCTATACACAATCTTACACAACAAATTATTAAATAGGAATTAGATATATTGAATAATTAGTATAGTGATTTTAAATAGGAGATTAGAATATATGACAGATTGCAAAATTAGAGGGTATTAATTAAAAGATGGATTCCCCTGAAGGGGGAATGACAAGAAATGGAGACCTTAGTCTCCGAAAACCATTTTAAGGTCTTTATAGATACCGGTACCGACTGGGATCGTACGACCGATGATGACGTTCTCTTTAAGATCGGTCAAGTCATCGATTTTCGCTGATACTGCTGCTTCGGTCAAGACTTTTGTGGTGTCTTGGAACGATGCCGCTGAGATGATCGAGTCAGCACTAACCGCAGCACGGGTAATACCGACGAGGTACGGTTCAGCAATCGCAGGCTCTCCGCCGAGACGAAGGATTTTTTCGTTCTCGATTTTAAACTGTGCTTTAGAAACCACATCACCCTCGATGAACTTAGTGTCACCGGAGCGGAGGATTTTGATCTGACGCAACATCTGAGTAAAGATAACTTCGATGTGTTTGTCGGCGATGTTAACCCCTTGACGGCGGTAAACTTGTTGTACTTCACTAACAAGGTAGTTATACAATGCTTTAACACCCAAGATTCTCAAAATCTCGTGTGAGCTGATAACACCGTCAGTCAAACGCTCACCGGCGTGAACGAACTCGCCCGGATGAACCAATGCAACAAGGTTTTTGTCAACAAAATACTCTTTAACCATTCCGTTATCAGAGGTAATCAAGATACGCTCTTTACCACGAAGCGGTTTACCGAAGCTAACTACCCCATCAAGTTCTGCGATAAGAGCGATCTCTTTAGGTTTACGTGCTTCGAAAAGCTCAGAAACCCGTGGAAGACCCCCGGTGATATCGCGTGATTTTTGAAGTGCTTTTGGCGTTCTTGCTAAGATATCAGCCACTTTTACTTCCGAACGATCTTGTGCGAAAATCGCTGTTTTCGGCTCAACCGCATAGCGGATAACCGAACCGTCGTTCGCCGCAAGGACGATTGCCGGTTTGAATTCAGGAGCAACGTATTCGTTGATCATCAAACGAGTTTTACCGGTCAATTCATCGAATTGCTCAGACGCGGTAATACCCGGAATAATGTCTTCGAACGTGATAACACCATCGGTTTCAGAGATGATAGGATTCGAATACGGATCCCACTCTGCGATCACGATTGATTCTTCTTTAACCGGTTTTGCGATCAATGTATCGGCTTTTACCGCTTCATTATCATTCACTTCGATCACTGAACCGCGAGCGATATAGTGACGGATCGCTTCACGATCTTCACTGTCAGCTACAACGGCAAAGAGACCTTTCTCTTCAACACTGTACCCTTTAGCGATCTCGTGGTGACGCTCTAAATAGTCCCCTTTGAGAAGGTAGTATTTAATAACCCCTTTCTCTTTTGCGAGGATTTTTTGAGTGATCGGCGCACCGTCTTTGACTTGGATCTCAGAAGCGTATGGGATACGGTTCGGTACATTCCATCCGTCTTTGATCGTTTCAACGATAGACTCATCCGCTTTTACCACTGTGCCGTTCTCGTATGGAAGGTAGAATTTACCTTCGATTTTACCGCTAACACCTGCAAGCTCATTCGGTTTCGCCACTTCGTTTTTACGGAGGGTATAACGAACAGTTTGGCTATCCGATTTAACGCTAACGATAATTTCATCGTGAATCGTTTGAATCTCAATGGTTCCGTTAAACGGAGCTTTGATTTTCGGTTCAACCAAAAGGATTGCGGCATTACGACGATTCGCAACGATTTGTTTCCCCTCTTTAGAAAGGTACGTTTTCATGTTGTAATAACGGATGAAACCTTCTTTGGTTGCCATAACTTGACGCTCTTCACGAGTACTTGACGCCGTTCCCCCAACGTGGAAGGTACGGAGTGTCAACTGTGTACCCGGTTCACCGATCGACTGAGCCGCGATAATACCGACCGCTTCTCCGCGTTTAACGATTCCACCGCTTCCGAGGTTAAGTCCGTAACAAAGGGCACACACACCGCCCTCAGATTTACAGGTTGTCGGAGTACGAATTTGAACCGAACGGATACCCGCTTCGATCACTTTAGAGGCTTTAATCTCATCGATCAAAGTGCCCTCAGAGTAAAGGATCTCATTCGTGATCGGATCGATTGCATCTTCCGCCAATACACGTCCGTAAATACGGTCTTCGAGTGGTTCGATCAATTCATTACCGACAGAGATATCGGTAAGTTCAATCCCCTCATGGGTACCACAATCGTGCTCAACGATTTTCACGTTTTGCGCTACGTCAACGAGTTTACGAGTCAAATAACCCGCATTCGCTGTTTTAAGAGCGGTATCGGCGAGACCTTTACGAGCACCGTGGGTAGAAATAAAGTACTCTAAAACGTTTAGACCCTCTTTAAAGTTCGAGATAATCGGCGTTTCAATAATCGAACCATCCGGTTTCGCCATCAAACCACGCATACCGGCAAGCTGACGAATTTGAGCAGCAGAACCACGCGCTCCAGAGTCCGCCATCATAAAGATCGAGTTAAACCCGTCTTTATCATTTTGTATTAACTCCATCATTCCACCGGCAACAGTATTGTTGGTGTCGGTCCAAACGTCAATGATTTTATTATAACGTTCTTGCTCCGTCAAAAGACCGGCTTCGAACTGTTTTTGAATCTCTTTAACACGGTTTTTAGAGGCTACGATCAATCCTGCTTTCATTTCAGGGATAATGATATCGGCAATTGAGATCGATACCCCTGATTTAGTCGCATAACGGAAACCGAGATTTTTCAAATCATCCAAGAAACCGGCAGTAACAGCAATCCCACCATGCTTATTGACATAGTCAACAAGAATAGAGATGTTTTTCTTTTTCATCACAACGTTCCAAAGTTCTGCCGGAACGAAAGAAGGAAGAATATCTTGAAGAATCATACGTCCCGCAGTGGTATGGATAACACGACCTTCAACACGAGTACGCACTTTCGCATGTAAATCAAGAGCATTATGCTCTAATGCGATCATAATCTCATCCACGCAACTGAAAAGTTTATTCGATCCTTTTACATCGTTTTTGCCGAGTGTCAAATAATAAAGACCCAAGACCATATCTTGTGAAGGGGTTGCAATCGCTTTACCCGATGCAGGAAGCAAGATGTTCATGGATGAGAGCATCAATACTTTACACTCTGCAATCGCTTCGGCTGAAAGCGGTACGTGAACTGCCATTTGGTCACCGTCGAAGTCCGCATTGAAAGCGGCACAAACGAGAGGATGCAATTGGATCGCTTTACCATCGATCAATTTTGGGTGAAACGCTTGGATTGAGAGTTTATGCAACGTCGGTGCACGGTTAAGCATAACCGGATACCCCTCAACGATTTCTGCAAGACACTCCCAAACTTCATTGGTTTTCTCTTCGATCATTTTTTTCGCCGCTTTTACGGTGGTCGCATACCCTTTATCTTCGAGTTTTGCGATCAAATGAGGTTTGAAAAGCTCCAATGCCATTTGTTTCGGCAATCCGCACTGATCCATTTGAAGGTTCGGTCCGACAACGATAACCGAACGTCCTGAGAAGTCAACACGTTTACCGAGTAGATTCTGACGGAAACGCCCTTGTTTACCTTTGATGATCTCAGAGAGCGATTTCAACGGACGTTTGTTTGCCCCTTTAACGGCATTGGCACGGCGACCGTTGTCGAACAACGCATCAACCGCTTCTTGAAGCATACGTTTTTCGTTACGTACGATAATTTCCGGAGCTTCAAGCTCGATAAGACGTTTAAGACGCTGATTTCGGTTGATAACACGGCGATAGAGGTCATTAACATCCGATACCGCGAATTTTCCGCCGTCCAAACTTACCAACGGGCGAAGCTCAGGAGGCAATACCGGCAATGCGGTAAGCATCATCCATGCTGGGTTGTTTCCTGAATTCAAGAATGACTCGATAACTTTCAAACGTTTAACAATAGTTTTACGTTTTGCTTCCGAATTAGTGCCAGCCACTTCTTCTTTTAACGCAGAGAATAAATCAACTAAATCGAGTTCATCAAGCAATTCACGAACGGCTGATCCACCCATCTCTGCTGAAAAGCCACTTTCACCGTAACGTTGTACCAATGTACGGTATTGCTCTTCGTTCAATACATCGTATTTAAGTACCGCAGAGGTTTGTTCACCGTCATAGTACGCTTCTCCGCCACTTTTAACGATATACGCTTCATAATACAATACGCGCTCAAGGTCTTTCATCTTCACGCCAAGAAGTGTGCCGATACGGCTTGGAAGTGAACTGACATACCAAATATGCGCTACTGGGGTGACAAGATCGATGTGTCCCATACGGGTACGGCGAACTTTTGCGGAAGTGACTTCAACCCCACATTTTTCACACACAACACCTTTGTAACGCATTTTTTTGTATTTTCCGCACAAACATTCATAATCACGAACCGGTCCGAAAATTTTGGCACAAAACAATCCGTCACGTTCCGGTTTAAGGGTACGGTAATTGATGGTTTCTGGTTTTTTTACTTCACCGTGGCTCCATGAGAGGATTCTCTCTGGACTTGCCAAGCGAAATTGGATTTGTTTAATATCGACTGGGCGATTCTCTTCCGTTACGGCAACCGGTACTAATTTACTCATTGTCATCCACCTCGTCAAAAATCTCAATATCAAGCGCCAACGATTGGAGCTCTTTAGTCAATACGAAAAGAGTTTCTGGGATACCGGATGCCGGTACACTTTCACCTTTTGTAATGGCTTTGTACGCACGTACACGTCCGTCAACGTCATCCGATTTGATCGTCAACATCTCTTTGAGGACGGCAGAAGCACCGTATGCTTCAAGCGCCCATACTTCCATCTCCCCGAAACGTTGTCCACCGAAGAGTGCTTTACCACCGACCGGTTGTTGAGTAACGAGAGAGTATGGTCCGGTTGAACGAGCATGTACTTTTTCATCAACCAAGTGATGAAGTTTAAGCATATACATGTAACCGACGTTAACACGCTCTTTCATTTGATCGCCTGTTTTACCGTCGAACAATACCATTTTTCCATCATCGTCGAGTTTTGCCAATGCGAAAAGTTTTGCAAACTCCGCTTCAGTAACCCCTTCGAAAATAGGAGTAGCGAATTTAACCCCTTTTGACCAATCCTGTGCATACCCAAGAAGGGTTTGATCATCCATCTCACCAAGAACTTTAGCAGCGTTCATCAGACCCGCTACATCAGCGAAAGAGATCATTTTTGCACGAAGCTCACCGATGAACTCTTTTTGTTTCGCTTCGAAAATATCTTGGATTTGGAACCCAAGTTCTTTCCCGACCATACCGAGATGCATCTCAAGGATTTGCCCGATATTCATACGTGATGGAACCCCAAGCGGATTCAAACAAACGTCTACTGAACGACCGTTTGCCATGTACGGCATATCAACTTGTGGAACGATCGTCGAAACGATACCTTTATTCCCGTGACGTCCCGCCATTTTATCCCCGACTTTGAGTTTACGTTTAGTCGCAATATAAACTTTTACGAACTTAACTACACCGTTAGGGAGGATGTCATCTTTTTCCAAGATAGAGAGTTTCTCTTCGTGTTCATCACGGAATTTTTTCTTCTCTTTTTGGAAATGGTTTTTTGTTTGGTTGTATTTCTCTTGAATATCGTCGCTGAATGCTTTCACCACGTTATTCATCGCAAAACGGTTAACCTCTTTAAGATCCTCCGCTTTTACGTTTTCACCCGATTTGTACTCATTACCATTTATACTTACATCACTAAGCAACGGATGTTTTGTGAGCAATGAAACAATACGAAGCATCTCTTCCTTATCGATCATTAACAAACGATCGTAATGTTCGCGCTCTAGTTCGTCACGTTCAGCTTTTTCAAGCTCAAGAGTGCGAGGGTCTTTGTCATACCCTTTTTTAGTGAATACCTTAACGTCGACAACAACCCCTTCCATACTTGGTGTACAGTAGAGAGATTTGTTCACTACGTGACCCGCTTTTTCACCGAAGATAGCGCGAAGTAAACGCTCTTCAGGAGTCGGTTTTACTTCACCTTTCGGAGAAACTTTACCAACGAGGATCATCCCACCTTTAACATACGTACCGATTTTAACAATACCACTCTCATCGAGGTGAGAGAGCTCGTCATCACGTACATTCGGAATATCACGAGTAATCTCTTCGACACCATGCTTGAGTTCACGTGCTTCCGCCTCTTTTTCATAGATATGAACTGAGGTAAACGCATCTTCGCGGATCATACGTTCAGACATAACGATCGCATCCTCGAAGTTGTATCCATTCCACGGCATAAACGCAACGAGTGCATTGATACCAAGTGCCAACTCACCTTGATCCATATTTGGACCATCAGCTATAATTTGACTTTTCGCTACCATTTGCCCTTGTTTTACAATCGGGCGCTGCATAAATGTTGTATTTTGGTTGGTACGGAGATTTTTTTGTAATGGATAGTAATCGATAAAAGTTCCGTCGTCATCTTCACCCATTACATAGATATGTTTCGCATCAACCTTTTCAACTATACCGCTGCGCTCTGCTTTAACACACTCCCATGAATCCCGAGCAACGAGTTTTTCAACACCTGTTCCAACCATTGGTGCTTCAGGTCGCAATAATGGTACAGCTTGACGCTGCATGTTCGATCCCATCAATGCGCGGTTCGCATCATCATGTTCTAAGAATGGAATCAAACTCGCTGCAACCCCGACAACCATATGCGGTGTCAAATCACGAAGTTCACACTCTTTGGGTGATTTCAAAATAATATCACCATCTCGGCGAATTTCAACTAAATCATCTAAAAAGTTTCCATTCTCATCAACACGACTTGATGCCGTTGCAATAATTTTTCCCTCTTCTTGAGTAGCCGTTAAATAAACCACATCAGACGTCACAACGCCATCTTTAATAACGTTGTAAGGTGCTTCAATAAATCCGTGTTCATTAACTTTTGAGTAGGTTGCCAACGTATTGATCAGACCGATGTTTTGTCCCTCAGGAGTCTCAATCGGACAGATACGACCATAATGAGTCGGATGAACGTCACGCACTTCAAATCCGGCACGCTCTTTAACAAGACCACCTTCCCCAAGTGCTGATAGACGACGCTTATGGGTCACTTCCGATAATGGATTCGTTTGATCCATAAATTGAGATAATTGTCCACCACCAAAAAACTCCATAATGGTAGATGTAATCATTTTAGAGTTGATCAAATCATGCGGCATCAACTCAGTCGTCGGTCCGCTCATCGTTGAGAGTTTATCTTTGATCGCTTTTTGCATTTTGATCAAACCGTTGTGTAACTCATTTCCGAGCAACTCACCGATAGAACGGATACGTCGATTACCGAGGTGGTCACGATCATCGATATGCCCTTGACCATTTTTAACTTTAACAACATATTTAACGGTGTTGATAATATCCTCGTTGGTCAAAACGGTCACATACTCAGGAACATTGAGCCCGAGTTTGTGGTTCATTTTCATACGCCCTACACGCGTTAAATCATAACGTTCAGGATCAAAGAAAAGTTGATTAACAAAAACCTTAGCCGCTTCTTTAGTTACCGGTTCACCAGGACGCATTACTTTATAAATACGGATCGCCGCAAGATCGTTTTCATCTTCAATCGTTTCCGTTTGCTTAAGTAATTTCAATGAATCTGCATCAGCAATAAATGCATTAATAATCGCACTGTCATGACCTTCTGCAAGGTCATTCGCGATAATAAACTCTTTAACACCTGCATCAATCATTTTTTTGAGCTTGCTTTCATCCAATTGCGTCATGGTGTCAAACATTACTTCACCCGTTACCGTATCGATAATCGGCTCAGCCAAATGCCTTTCAATCAATGTCTCAATTGGGTATTGAATAGCACTAACACCATCCGAAATCAATTTTTCCGCTTTTTTAGCGGATAGGCGCTTACCTGCAGCGACAAGCAATTTCCCATCACTATCGACAAGATCATATCCAAGACGTCCTGCAAATTGTTCAGGATCAAAATTCATTAAATATTTGTTATTCTCAACACGAATTTTTTGCAAAGGATAGAACATTTTTAAAATGTCTTGCTTACTGTATCCAAGTGCACGGAACATAATGGTTACAGGAACCTTACGTCGCTTATTGATACGCATGTAAAGGATATCTTTCGGATCGTACTCAAAATAGAGCCATGAACCGCGGTCAGGAATAATTTGACCGGTAAAGATCATTTTACTTCCGGCAGTGGTCGATTCTTCTTCTTTGAAAATAACCCCAGGGCTACGGTGAAGTTGATTAACAACAACACGTTCAACACCGTTGATAACGAACGATGTACGATCTGTCATCAATGGAATATCACGGATAAAAATTGTTTGTTCTTTGATATCTTTAACACCGGTTTTTTCTTTGGTATTTTCATCACGGTCCCAAATCATGAGACGTGTTTTCATACGAAGTGATACCGAATAGGTAAGTCCTCGTTCCATACATTCACGTACAGTATACTTAGGACGCCCTACTTCAGAACCTAAATATTCTAGAGAGAGACGATTTTGTGAATCATGAATCGGGAAGACTGACTGGAATACGCGCTCAATTCCGCTTTTAGAACGATCTTTTTGATCCAACATCAAAAAAGATTCATACGAATTTTGTTGAAGTTGTAAAAGGTTCGGTACTTCAATTTGCTGGGGAGTTTTCGCGAAATCAACGCGCAAGCGGTTTCCGGAGTGAAGAGTGTTTAACATAGGCTACCTCAATCGAAGTTTTTGATCCCTTAGGGATATAATAAGTGCAAAGTCTATAACTCAAGCGTCCTTGAGCCTATAACGACGTATGGGCACTTTACGAAGAAGCTAAAATCCGCTTCATAAAGTGCCCTGTGGGAGGTGGAGGCATAAGCCCCCTATCAAAAAATTATTTGATTTCGACAGCGGCACCAGCTTCTTCAAGCTCTTTTTTCGCTGCTTCAGCATCTTGTTTAGAGATACCTTCTTTAATGGTTGTAGGTGCACCTTCAACAGCATCTTTAGCCTCTTTAAGACCAAGACCTGTCATTGCACGTACTACTTTAATAACGTTGATTTTTTTCTCACCACCGTCTTTCAAGATAACGTCGAACTCAGTTTTTTCTTCAACTTCAACTGCAGCAACTGCAGCACCAGCAACAGCAACCGGTTGAGCCGATACACCGAATTTTTCTTCGAATTCTTTTACAAGCTCAGAAAGCTCAAGAACTGACAAATTTGAGATAAACTCAAGAACATCTTCTTTTGTTACAGCCATAGTATTCTCCTATTATTATTTTAAACGCCATCGGAACTCGTCCCAATGGCTACGTTAACACTGGGTTTTCTTCAGCAGAAAGCTCAATGCACTAGTGCATTTTTATAAATACACTATTATGCTGCAAAATTAAAATTAAGCAGCTTCTTCTTCTTTTTTGCGTTTAAGCGCATCGAGTCCGATAGTGAAGTTGCGAACTGGTCCCATCCATACAGATGCCAACATTCCAAGCAATTCTTCGCGTCCCGGAAGGGTGGCAAATGCACGAACTTTAGTTTCATCAGCGGCTTGACCGTCGATGTACGCTGTTCGGATAACAAATTTATCATTTGCTTTTGCAAAATCAACTGCTGTTTTAGAAGCAGCGATAGCATCAGCGCCCCAAACGAAAATGTTAGTATCTTTAATTTCGATACCAGACATCTCTGCATTGTTTAACGCAATTGTTGCAAGTGTATTTTTAACCACTTGAACCTTAGCCTCTTTTTCTCGTGCAATTTTACGAAGTGCTTCGAGTTCAGACACAGCTAAACCACGATAGTCACACATAATGACTGCAGCGGATGATTTAAACTCATTCGTTAGAGTACTAACAATCTCAGATTTTTGTGCTTTATTCATAGTTTCTCCTTTCCAGACATAACAACTTCAAGCGGGGTAGAATCATTCCAATTAAGGCGTAAGCCCCCTACTGTCTTCAGTCCATAAGATAAATTGTGACAGAAAGCTGCCGATCCGAATTTAACGGATATCTAATAGTTCTTGGGTTTCAAATTTGATTGCAGGGCTCATAGTGAGAGACAATGCTGCATTTTTGATGTAACGACCTTTTGCCGTTGATGGTTTTGCACGGTTGATAGCACCAACAAATGCTTTAATATTTTCAGCGATTTTATCGGTATCGAAACTCACTTTACCGATACCGGCATGGATGTTCCCTTTTTTGTCAACACGGAAATTTACTTGTCCGCCTTTAACGTTGCTAACCGCTTTTGCGATATCTGCTGTTACGGTTCCTGTTTTAGGATTTGGCATCATCCCTTTTGGTCCGAGGATACGTCCTACTTGACCAACAAGCCCCATACAATCCGGTGCAGCAACAACGATATCGAAGTTGATGTTACCTGCTTTGATTTGCTCAACCAAATCTTCAGCACCAACAATGTCAGCACCTGCATTTTTAGCTTCGTCTACTTTAGCCCCTTTTGCAAAAACTGCAACGCGAACCACTTTTCCTGTACCGTGTGGAAGCACAACAGCACCACGGATCATTTGATCAGCGTGACGAGGGTCAACACCAAGGTTAAGTGCAATCTCAACAGTTTCGTCAAATTTAGCCGATTTAAGCTCTTTTACAAATGCCGCAGCATCTGCAACAGAATAGCTTTTAGCCATATCTATTTTTTCACTAAGTTGTTTATAGCGTTTTCCAGCCATTTGAATTCTCCAATAATTAGAATCTGCCGCAAGGTTTAGCCTCTTTGCGGTCGAAGAGTAGTGTAGAATTAATCTACGATATCAACACCCATTGAACGTGCAGAACCAGTGATTGTCGCTGCAGCTGCATCGATATCATCCGTGTTCATGTCTTGAATTTTTTGCTTAACGATTTCCATCAATTGAGCTTTAGTGATTTTACCCACTTTGTTTTTCATTGGATTATCAGTCCCTTTTTTAAGACCAGCTGCTTTCATGATGAGAGCAGACGCCGGAGGCTGTTTCGTGATGAATGAAAACGTTTTATCTGCATATACCGTAATAACAACAGGGAGTTTGAAACCTGCCTTATCTTTTGTACGCTCGTTGAACGCCTTACAAAATTCCATGATGTTAACACCACGTTGACCGAGTGCTGGTCCAACCGGAGGGGCTGGATTAGCAGCGCCGGCTTGTACTTGCAATTTGATGTAGCCCGTAATTTTCTTTGCCATTTGTGCTTCCTTTGTTTGAGATTAAATAATTTTTTCGACTTGAGTGTACGAAATATCAACCGGAGTACTACGTCCGAAGATAGAAACATTGAGTTTTAATGTTCCATGTTCGAGGTCATATTCATCTACTGTTCCGGTAAAGTTTGCGAATGGACCATCCACGATACGTACCATCTCGCCGTTATCGAAAAATACTTTTGGTTTTGGAGCTGAACGATTGGTAATACGATCTAAAATCACAGCTATATCATTCTCACTAAGAGGAGTCGGCTTATTAGACTCACCAATAAATCCTGCTACACGCGGGAGTGATTGAATACGGTGTTGAAGATCGATACTAAGATCCATATTAGCAAATACATACCCTGAGTAGAGTGAACGCTCAGTGATTTTCTTTTTGCCGTTTTTTACTTCGATAACATCTTCCGTCGGAACGATTACTTCGGTAATAACATCTTGAAGATTGTTTTCTGCAATAATATTTTCAATAGCGGCTTTAACACTGCGCTCACTACCGGCATAGGTTTGAATCGAATACCAACGATGTGCCATGTTTTTTCCTTAACTTAAAATTGCCGAAACGGTCGAAGACATAATAAAATCTACCAATGCTAAAAACAATACCACAAAGGTAACCACAGCAATCACTGCAATAAAAGCTTGCTTAACTTGT
>NZ_JBAQPS010000031.1:0-2189 GCF_049305995.1 Sulfuricurvum sp. | reverse complement strand
TTTCAGCGTCGGGATGTCTTCGACGCTAAAGGTATCGTACGCGATAAAATCACGAATTTTATTGGAGAACTTCTCATCAGTGAGCAAACATCCACCACCCGGTGCCTCATAGTCTTTGAGCCCGAATTGCTGTGCCAGTTCCATCTGACGCTCACGGTTTCGTCCAACAATATTTTCGAGTTTTTCTCGATCCACCCATCCTTCTATTTCGGGGATGGTAGGGGAGAGTGCCTTGGCACTCAAAGGGCGGAGTAATAATCCCTCACAATTACTCAAATCGAGTACTTTTTGGAGCGATTCGCTGTTTTGGCTCATCGGGCGTTGACCCAATACTTCACCGCTGATAAGAAAGCTCGCCCCCCACACTTGCATCACCCGTTTGGCGACTTCAAACATTTTGGCATGACAGTCGATGCAGGGGTTGAAGTTTTTGCCGTAGCCGTATTTCGGAGTAAAGAGGACTTCACGGATGTATTCGTCTCGAATGTCTACGCTGCGAAACTCGGCACCGATCTGTTCACACATATTTTGCATGTGAGCAAGGCGGTCTTTGGTCGAACCGAATCCCGTGTTGATGTTGCAGGCGATTACTTCGATTCCCTGATCGATGATGAGTTTTGCCGCGATGGTCGAATCGAGACCGCCGCTGAATAATGCGATAGCTTTCATTTTTATCCTTTAAATAAATCCCCGCGATCCAACACCAAGAGCCGCGTGCGATGCAGAAGTGCAAGGAGTCACGCGAGCGTTCTTGGATCGCGGTATGCTCTTTTGCTACTTTTCTTGCTAAAAAGAAAAGTAGAAAGTGTTTTAACTCAATGGGACGAGTTCACCCCGTTTAAGACGCTCAATTTTATCCCGAAATTGACGTATTAGGTACGATTTTTGATCGAATGATACCGTATTTTGGGTTGAGACCTTTTTTAGCTCTCGGGTATAGTGAGCACTCAAGAAGGTCATAAGCTCTGCTTTTAGTCCTTCGTCTCCGTCAAAAACTCGTATGTCATTATTCATAACTATTTCGCTTAGTCGAGAATTATTTGTTTCATTCTGCAAGACAGCTTTAAATTCAATAGAATGATATTGAAGCATAGAAGGATCTAAAAAATCTAGTAAAGAATTGGTTATATTTGGGCGTTCTATTATTGTTTTAATTAAGCTCAATTCCCATAAATCTTGACCAAATTGTGTTTTTACAATTGATTGTGTCTTTTGTTGTGTGGTTCCCAAAGGAACCATTTCAGGGCGAATGCCAGGAAGCTTAGGGGCTATGTATCTTTTATAATCTTCTTGCATCAGTGGTGAAAGATTTTTTATAAATGCGGCTGCTTCGTGTAGTGCAGTTTCTTTAGCCTTGAAATCTTGCAAATCATATTGTGAGATTATTTCATCTAGTGTAAATTGGGCAAACGGAATCGGTCGGTGTAGAAGGGCATTAAGCGCCTCGATTTGACCGTTTTTAATCATATCGGCAGGGTCTAGTCCCCCTTCGAACAATATCACCCCTCCATCAAACCCTGAGCCGCTGAGGAGTTTGGAGGCTTTAAACGCGGCGGCACGCCCCGCTTTGTCTCCATCGTAGGCTAGAAAGATTTTCGGTTCCCCCTTGCGCAACAGCGGCAAATGCTCGGTAGTGAGGGCGGTTCCCAGTGTCGCGACGGCGTGGGTGAATCCCGCCTGATGGAGCATTACGACATCCAAATACCCCTCAGTAACGATGATCTCACGGCGGCGGTAGATCGCTTCACGAGCGAGGTGATAGGCATATAGGAGGCGTGATTTGTTGAAAATGGCGCTTTGAGACGAGTTGACGTATTTTGCCTGATGCCCTGTAATAGTACGCCCGCCGAATCCTACGATGGCACCGCTCGTGGAGTGGATAGGGAAGGTGATTCGCTCGATAAAACGGGCAAATAGCCGCCCCTCTTCCCCTCGTCCGATGGCACCTTGTTCGATCGCTTCAGCGGATGAGAGTTTGCGTTGCTCCAAAAATCGGAGTGTTTCGGGTGAAGTAGGGGCATACCCGATCCCGAATCGCTCGATGCTGGAGGCGTAGATACCCCGCTCGTGGAGATACTCCATGGCATCTCGTTTCTCTTCGAGGAGTTTTTGATACCAGTCGTTGAGAGTTTCTAAGAGATTTGAGCGTTTTTTTTGCTTGGTATCGTCGGTGTAGTGGAGGCTAAAAT
>NZ_JBAQPS010000030.1:0-3781 GCF_049305995.1 Sulfuricurvum sp. | reverse complement strand
GAGTAATGCAAAGATGACGTTACTGTACCAAAATGCTTCCATACCTTGTGAGCCGTTCGGTATTGTAACGTTGGAAAAAATGCTTCTCAAGGGTGCTTCTCCCCAAGAGTGTAAAAATGCGGTTGAGAGCTATTATAAATCATACCCTCATGATAAACAATTTGCTCAAGAACATTTGCATATTCAACAATCGTACCATTATGAAACAATTAAAGAGGGGTGTGTCCTTTATGGGAATGGTGTAGAAAGCTATAGTGAAATGCTCCTCTCTGCGGGTTTGGCATTGGTCGATACGGCATTTGACAATAAAGAGTGGAATGCGAAGCTAAAGAGGGCTGAATTCGGGGCTAAAAAAGAGAAAATAGGATTGCACGAAACGCTAATTCGAAAGTGGTGTATTAAAGAAGAAAAATAGAGTTAGTGCTGATCCGTGTTTGTGGTGAGATAGATCCAGTACTCTTTATGAGTTTTCCCCTGATCGAGAAAATAGAGTTGTAAGATAGCGACACGGTAGAGAGTTATGAGCATTTTGGCATAAGGGAAAGCCAATGAGAGGGCGAGCCACCACGGTTGAACACGCTCTCCTTTGGAGAGCATCATCTCTTCGACCCCGATATTTTTACTCAAATAGAGTCCAAATGCGATTGAAAAGACGAAATTGAGTATCAGTCCAAAAATCGCGTAGGCAAAAAAATCGGGTGAGTCGAAGTTGATCATGGTCGCTTACTCTTTGTAATTTTTGATAGCATCTTCGAGAATTTTGGTTGCGGATGCTTTGTCTTCAAACCCTTTTACTTTTACCCATTTACCCGGTTCAAGCATTTTGTAGGTTTCAAAGAAGTTTTTGATTTTTGCTAACGTGTGTTTCGGGATGTCTCCGAGGTCTTGAATCTCTTCAAACGTAGGATCGATTTTAGAAGTTGGAACAGCTAGAAGTTTTTCATCAATACCGCTTTCATCTTCCATAATCAATACACCAACAAGACGGCAGTTGGTTACACACCCCTCAACCATCGGATATTCGGTCAAGATCAAGATATCAGCCGGATCACCGTCTTGGGAAAGAGTTTTGTTGACAAATCCGTAGTTTGCCGGATAGTACATAGCTGAATGCATAACACGATCAAGTACCAATGCACCACTCTCTTTTTCAACTTCGTATTTGATGTTTGAGCCACATGCGATCTCAATAATCGCCGTTACTTTATTTGGATTTTCACCATAACCGATTTTGTTAAGATCCATTTGCAATACCTTGTTTATATTTAGATGCGGATTGTAACGAAAGAAACTTTAGAAAAATGTTACAAAATATCAATCAAGTCTAATTTAAACTCTTTAGTATTAAAAATACAAACCAAACTTAATGAACTCTACGCTAAAGTGCTCAGCATAAAATAAAACCTAATCGGGAGAAGTACATGGCTACTTTTGAAGAAGCATCACTAGAATACCACAAGGCACGTAATAAATTTGACACGAATGGTAAAATTGGAACGCTTATCACAAAACCGTGTGACACGGTAGCAGAATTAGCGATGGCGTATAGTCCAGGTGTTGCGTATCCATGTTTAGAGATCGAGAAAGAGATCGATACAGCATACGATTACACGAATAAAGGAAACTTAGTTGCTGTTATCTCGGATGGTACTGCGGTTCTTGGTTTGGGTGATATCGGTCACCTTGCAGGTAAACCTGTTATGGAAGGTAAATGTGTTCTTTTTAAATCGTTTGCAAAGGTTGATGCTGTTGATATTGAACTGAATGTTCATGACACTGAGTCTATCATTGCAACCGTTGCAGCAATCGCTGATACGTTTGGTGGAATTAACCTTGAAGATATCGCAGCACCTCAGTGTTTTGAAATCGAAGAGCGTCTTAAAGAAATTTGTAATGTTCCTGTTTTCCATGATGATCAACACGGTACAGCGGTTATTACCACAGCTGGTTTGATCAATGCACTTGAAATGTCTGGCAAAAAAGCCGAAGATTTGAAAGTGGTTGTTATCGGTGCAGGAGCAAGTGGTATCGCATGTGCTACAATGTATAAAGCATTGGGTGTTAAAAACATCACTATGTTGGACTCAAAAGGGGTTATTCACTCTGGTCGTACTGATTTAAATAAACAAAAGCAAATGTTCGCTTTTGAAACTGCTGATCGTACTCCAGAAGATGCGTGTAAAGATGCTGATATGATTTTGGGTCTTTCAGGTCCTGAGCAAATTACACAAGATATGGTTCGCTCGATGGCTCCTAATCCTATCATTTTTGCCTGTGCAAATCCTACTCCTGAGATTATGCCAGATTTAGCAAAAGCAGTTCGTGATGATTTGATTATCGGAACCGGACGTAGCGATTTCGCTAACCAAGTCAACAATGTTCTTGGGTTCCCATTTATCTTCCGTGGAGCATTGGATGTTCGTGCCACTAAAATTACTGAAAATATGAAAATGGCGGCATCTCGTGCTCTTGCAGCATTGGCAAAAGAGCCAGTTCCTGAGTATGTAGCAAAAGCACACAACCGTACGGATATGACATTTGGTCGTGATTATGTGATTCCTTCACCATTTGATAAACGTTTGATGGAATCTGTTTCATTAGCCGTTGCTACTGCAGCGATCGAAGACGGTGTTGCACGTGTTAAAAACTTTGATCTTGAAGCGTATAAAGCTAAACTTCGTGAGATGGCAAATAACGGATAATCTTTACTAAAAAAGCTTCCAAGTTTTCTTGGGAGCTCTCTTTCTCAGCGAGACAATAATCTTTTTTCCATTTCATTCATTTTTTCAACAATTAACGGCAGGATGTTTTCACTTTTTGTTTTGTCGATAAAACCGTCTGCACCTAGGCTAGCTGCCTCACGCTTATTATTATCCCCTGTCATTGAACTGTTAACAATAACTGGAATCATTTTGGTTTCAGGATTTGCTTTAAGACGTTGTATTACAGTAAACCCTGACATCTCAGGCATTTCAATATCGGTAATGATTGCAGGTATAGAAGTAGGACTAGGATGTCTAGCAATAAAGTCAATCATATCTTTACCATTATTGAATATTTGATAGCCGATATGGGCGTGTTCAAAAATTTGTGTTAAATGACGCTGAGCAGTTTTTGAATCTTCGGCAATTAAGACAATACCGTTTTTGAGTTTTTGCGGTACAACAATATTAGCAAGTGAATTTTCCGAATTTTCAATATTTACCATAGCTTGAGGGATTACTTCCGATAGCAGTTTTTCATAATCAAGTACTAAACATAGGCTTCCATCGTCTAGACGGGTATCGTTAATGACTAAACCATCGTCACCAAGGCGATAGCTATCGGGGGCATGCATCTCATTCCAATTCTTTTTAACGACGCGGTAGGCGTACATAATACGGATACCGATAATGATACCATTGAAGTCACAAATCAACAAATTGGAAGTCTTTTTTTTATCATCTAAAAGTTCTGTTCCAAGCCATCGAGGAAGGTTTAGGATAGGAATCTGCATTTCCCGTAAGACAATAGTTCCTTCTAGTAATGGATGTGCCCCTGGTATTTGGGTCAGGTGGTGTCGTTTGGATTCTACAACTTCACGTGTTTTAAAAACATTAATGGCGTAATAAGGAGAGGACTCTGCTGCATCAACTTTGAATACCAAAAGTTGAACTTCATTGTTTTTCGCTAAATTTGTTGCGGCATCAACGTGTGCTAAAATAGACATGGAAACCTCATTGTTGTTTTATATTTGTTTATCATATCCTAATTCGAGGGATTTTTTTACTAAAATCTAAAG
>NZ_JBAQPS010000029.1:0-4818 GCF_049305995.1 Sulfuricurvum sp. | reverse complement strand
CCACTCCAAGCGAATAAAAATGCTTTGATTAAAGCACTTAAAAAAGGTATCAAGCAATATTTGAAAACGAACGGTAAAATGCTACGATATACCATTCATCACCATTGCAGTGCGTCCAGTTCAAATTTACAAATTATCGACTATATAGGATGGGCGATTAATCGAAAATATGAGCATAACGATTCGAGCTATTATGAAATGATTAAACAGTATTTGTTGGAAGAAGAGGTTATGACAAAAGACAGAGTGGAAGTTCATTATTAAATGACCCATGCTACCTATCCGAAGAAGCCTCCCTTGGAGTCTTGTCAGTAGCTGGGAACCTTTGGATGATATTATATCGAATATTTTGAAATTTTTAGTTAAAACAAGAAAATGGGTCAGGCTAAATTAAAATGAGCAAAGATGGGGATGGATACCGTATCAAGTACGGTATACAAGGCAATCACGATATAACGGAGCAAGAAAAAACGAGGCTGGATTAAAATGAAGGGGAAAGTGTGAGTAAACGATTCGATGAATGGAATGAGATCAAGAAAACGGCAGAAAGCAACGAAAAAATCGCCAATTTTCGGCAAAAAGAGATTTTTGTGACGAATATCGGTGAAAATGTCGGATTTGAACAAAACGGTAAAGGTGAGCAGTTTTTGCGTCCCGTTCTCGTCTATAAGAAATTTAGCTCACGACTCTTTTTAGGTATTCCGCTGACCAAGACGGTACGAGAAGGTATTTTCTATCACAGTTTCGAGTTTAAAGAAGGTATCAACAGCACTGCGTTATTAAGCCAAATTAGATTGTTCGATGCAAAAAGATTGCACTATCGTGTAGGAATGATAAACAAAGAGGATTTTGAGCTTGTAAAAGGGAAGTTAAAAGCGTTGTTAGAAGTTACCCCTTGAAAACAAGGGGAGCGCATAAAGCGATTTATGAAAGTATTATAGCACAAAATGCAAAAAGTGCGACACTGTCGCACTAATGTTAAGTTAAAATAATGAGTGGAGCACTAAAATAATGTCACAAGCACGATGGTATGAGTACCTAAAAAATAACCCGAAAAATCGCCCTGAAATTCTCCTCTGCGAGGATGCCAAAGAAGCATCGGAACTGAGCGATGTTTCGACCTTTTTAGAGGTGAGCCATATCGTACTACCCGATTTTCGTGCAACCTATATGGACGACTTACGCCCGTTTTCTGAGGAGCTTTTTGCCCTCTTCGCCGCACTCAGAACGTACTATACGGCGTCCAAAAAACCGCTCCTTATTGCACCTCTTAAAACCCTCCTTTTCCCGATGCCTGATCCCTCATTGCTTCAAAGCGAGACCATCGAGTTCGCTTCAAGGATCGATTTGGGGGCGTTTAAAGAGAAGCTGATCCACTGGGGATACACCTTTGTCGATATGGTGGAGATGGAGGGGGAGGTATCCCATCGCGGTGACATCCTCGACATCTATGTCCCTAATCAGAGTAACCCGTACCGCATCAGCCTATTTGATGATGAGGTCGAAGAGATCAAAGCGTTCGATGTCGAAACGCAACGCACCGACAAAGAGGAGTTAGCGAGTATCGAGGTAACAAGTGCCTTTTTCTCTCTCGATGGACAGCAGTATAAACATTTCGAAAAAGCGATAGCTCAGGCGCAAAGTGACAGTTTTGTGAAAGACATCGCCTCGCTCGGTTTTTGGGTATTGGGAGAGCACGGCATTGATCTGTGCGAAGGCAAAAAGGTCGCCCGTATCCGTGAGATGAAAAGTGTCCTCGATGAAGCGTACGGTCTTAATCAGCCTGTATTGCCACGCGAACGATTGGAAGTAGATATTCTCCCTGAGTCGGAGCGCTACACACCATTGGGGGGTGGAAATTTCGAGACTCTCCGAAGTGTCCATAAAGCTAAAAAATTCACCCTGATCGCCGCGAGCGATACGCAGCTCAAAGCAGCGGGGATTTTTGAGCTTAAAGGGATCACGGTAAAAACTTCAGGCTTGGTTCTCAACTTGATCGGGCCTGATGAGATTATATTCTCCCTTAACCGCCATGAGAAAAAACGGCGGCGTCGTCGTACCTCCATTCTCCTCGATGATCTGAAAGTGGGCGATTACGTCGTCCACGAAGAGTACGGAGTAGGGATATTTGTCGGGATAGAACAGGCAGAGATTCTCGGCGGGATCAAAGATCTCGTCGTCATTAAATATATGGGGGATGACAAGCTTCTCCTCCCCGTTGAAAACCTTGATGCGATCGATCGCTATATCGCCTCAGGTAGCCTCCCCGTACTGGATCGTTTGGGCAAAGGGAGCTTCGGCAAGCTCAAAGAGTCGGTCAAAGCGCGACTGTTCGAGATTGCTTCGGAGATTGTGGGAATCGCGGCGAGCCGTGCCCTTATCAAAGCCTCAGTTATCAATGTCGATGCGGGGGAACTTCGCCGTTTCCAAGCAGAATCGGGATTCGATTATACCCCTGACCAAGCGAGTGCGATTAGCTCCATCGTACGTGACCTCTCTTCGGGGCAGATTATGGATCGGCTCCTCAGCGGCGATGTCGGTTTCGGGAAAACCGAGGTGGCGATGAACGCTATTTTTACCGCCGCAAAAGGGGGGTATCAGTCGCTCCTCGTCGTTCCGACGACATTGCTCAGTTCTCAACACTTTCAATCCCTCAAAACCCGCCTTGCACCGTTCGGGTTTCGGGTCGCGAAACTCGATCGTTTTGTCAGCACCAAAGAGAAAAATGCGACGCTGAGAGCGTTGGAAGCGGGAGAACTGGATTGTGTCGTGGGAACCCATGCACTATTTGGAGTGAGCTGTGCGAAGCTGGGGATTGTCATCATCGATGAAGAGCACAAATTCGGGGTGAAACAAAAAGAGAAACTCAAATCGCTCTATGAGAACGTCCATCTCCTCAGCATGAGTGCGACACCGATCCCTCGTAGTCTCAATCAAGCCCTTAGTTCGATTAAGACGATGTCTGAGCTTCTGACCCCTCCATCGGAGCGTTTAGGGGTACGGACGTTTGTGAAAAACTACGATGAGAAACTGATCAAAGAGGTAATCTTACGTGAACTCCGACGCGGCGGTCAGGTGTTTTATGTCCATAACTCGATCGATTCAATGATAATCAAATCGGGTGAGCTTAAAGCGATTCTGCCGGAGTTGCGTATCCTCATCCTCCACTCCCAAATCAGTGCGACCCAAACCGAAGAGGAACTCGCCAAATTCGCGGGCCGCGAATACGATGTACTCCTTGCCACCTCGATCATCGAATCGGGTATCCACATGCCGACGGTCAACACGATGATCATCGACGGGGCGGATCGTTTCGGGATGGCGGATTTGCATCAACTGCGCGGTCGGGTCGGACGGGGGCACACCGAGGGGTACGCCTATTTTATCGTCGATGACAAAGACCACCTCACCGAAGAGGCGAAAAAACGTCTGGTCGCCCTCGAATCCAATTCGTTCCTCGGAAGCGGTTCGATGCTGGCGTATCATGATCTCGAAATTCGCGGAGGGGGAAATCTCGTCGGAGATGCCCAAAGCGGTCACATCAAAAACATCGGTTATGCCCTCTATCTGCGGATGTTAGAAGATGCGATCAAACTCCTCACCAACCAATCGACGGCGGTACGGGCGAAAGTGGACATTAAACTCACCGTCAGTGCCTTTATCAGCGATGAAATCGTCAGTGAAGATCGTCTGAGACTTGAGCTCTATCGCCGCCTCAGCCAGTGTGAATCTCCGAGTGAAATTTACGAGATCGAAGAAGAAGTGGGAGATCGGTTCGGTAAACCCGATACGCCGACGAAACAGTTTTTTGAGATTATGGTGATCAAACTGCTCTGTATCGAGAAAAAGATCAAAATGGTGAGTAACTACAACCAAAACATTACGATTGAGTATACGAGTGGTGTGAAAGAGACACTACAAAGCAAGAGCAAAGACGATGATGATCTGATTGCAAGTGTTTTGCACTATCTACGTACTACTAAACTGAAAGTTTTTTAATGCAAAAGAATAGTTATAAAATTTCATGCTTTTTTTGTAATACAAGGTTGATATAATGGTATTTTATTTTCAGTGGGGAGAAAGCTTTGGATAAGTCAGTTACATTGCAATTGCTCGGTGATGCAAAAAAAGCACATGTTAAGTGGGTACAACGCGCAAAATTATTAATTGAGGGCCTCCCGATTGATGAAAGTGCAATCCCATTAAATTGTACAGATTGTTCATTTGGACAATGGTTTTACAGTGAGGGGCAAAAACTCAATGCGCTTGGTAATATGACTTGTCTCGGAGATATCGAAAAAGCTCATTTTGTATTACATGATCAATACATGAAGATTTTTAAAATCTATTTTTCGGACACTGATCGTTCCTTCTTTTCAAAACTGTTTAGTTCTAAAAAAAAGGTTACTGAACAAGAAAAAGAGATGGCTAAAGAACATTTTATTAAGCTTCAGACTGCTTCAGATGAAGTGCTTGATCATATCGGTAAATTGGAACGTCGATTGTATGCTATTCCTCAAAGCTCGTTTGATGCAAATGAAACAGGAATTTAATCTTATTAAATGAGCTTTTGTTCTTACTTTGATACCTATCAATGTCGTTCATGTGGATGGATTGATTACCACTATGCCGAACAGTTAAAACTTAAAAATGATCATCTTTATGCTCTTTTAAATTCGTATCAACCTCGTGATTGGCTCAAGCCTGTCACATCACCACTCAAGGGGTTTCGAAATAAAGCCAAAATGGTAGCTATTCCGACATATGATGGGGTAGTGCTCGGAATTTCTGAGGAAGTGAGTTTGGTTGAATGTCCGT
>NZ_JBAQPS010000028.1:0-10705 GCF_049305995.1 Sulfuricurvum sp. | reverse complement strand
CCTCTTCTTTTGCCATTTCATACAAATCGACGGCATCACCGAGGGTATTGAACGTTTTGGAGTATTTGGCAAGACGACGTTCGAGTTGAGTTTTCTCTTTTTGTACGACCCCTGCATTGGCGGCATCGTTCCAAAATCCATCGGAGTTTTCGAGGGCTGTAATTTCATTCAAGCGGGCATTAATCTCTTGAGGACGGACAACATCGGTGACGTTTTGCATTTTAATCGTCAACGTTTTAAGTAATTCGGTATATTCGTAATGATCCATGTAAAGGAATATCCTATTCGTATAAAATTAATCTCCCGTATGCAATACGGGCAGCTTTAGGGGATTGCAAAGGACATTTATGTCCTTGCCAACAAAATGGGCTTTGCTTATTTTGTTGCGTAACATCAGTGTATAATTGCGATTATATTCTAATGAGGCTAAAAGCATGATTATCGCACGCAATGTATCGGAACTTCATAAGGCATTGGAAACTCGCAACGCAAATGTGGGGTTTGTTCCGACGATGGGGGCACTTCATATTGGGCATCGTACCCTCATCGATGCGGCACGTCGTGAGAATGATACTGTTGTCGTCTCTATTTTTGTGAATCCGACCCAGTTTTTACCGGGAGAGGATTTGAGCAAATACCCTCGTCGCGAGGAAGCCGATTTTAAAATTTGTGAGCTGAGCGGTGTTGATGTTCTCTTTTACCCGGATGTGGCAGGGATGTATGGAGAGGATGAGGTGCGAATATGTGCTCCGGATGTGAGAGGATATATTCTCGAAGGGGTATCACGACCCGGTCATTTTGACGGTGTTTTGACGGTGGTGATGAAACTTTTGAATCAAGTCCGTCCGACACGTGCTTATTTCGGCAAAAAAGATGCCCAGCAGTTGGCTCTGATTACTCAGATGGTGAATAACTTTTTTATGCATATCGAGATTGTATCGATGGAGACCGTACGTGAAAGTGACGGATTGGCTCTTTCAAGCCGCAATGTTTATCTCAGTGCTATTGAGCGTCAAGAGGCATTGAAAATTTCAGCATCGTTAAAACAGGCAACCAAACAGGTGATGCAGGGGAATCTGAGCTCTGAATCGATCCGCCAAGAGATGCTTACGATTTTGCTACCGCTTGACGTCGAGTATGTTGCGATTGTCAACAGAGCATTTGAGTTAATTCCCGAAGTGATACTGGGTGATACGATTATCCTTGTTGCGGCACGAGTTGGGACTACACGACTGATCGATAATGTGTGGATGTAAGATGAAAAAGAGTCTACTAATCGCGTCACTTCTTTTTCTTCTCAGTGGGTGTACTCCAAAAATGGGAGAAGATATTTTTATCGAGCCTGAAGGAAATTTTCGGTTGGATAATTCGGGCAGTGAAGTGATGCTGGGTGTATTGGCACTACTAGGAGTTCCGGTGGAAAATGAAGCGATCCGTATCGGAACCGATGTCAAGGTTCTCAACAAATGGCACAGCGATATAACGGTGGTTGCACTCGATTATTCTCTCAATGACGGCGATGAAGTAATTGCGTTGGGTGAGGTGAAAAAAGAGACGGCTAAAATGATCATTGTTGCTTCGGGCAATCAAAAATTGATCCCGCTTCAATTTCGGATTAATCTGAAAAAACTCGATTCCAAACGGGTATTAGGGATACTTCAATCGAAACGGAAACTCTTAGTCAAAGGAAAAGCGGTAATAAAAGTGTGGGGAATAGAACGGGAATACCCCTTTGAAAAAGAGGTTACAAAGCTGATTCAAAAAGCCCTTAAGGATGGTGTGTAGGAGTTATTTGCGAAGCCGCCGCCGTAACTTCTGCCGGATCAGGTTTGAGTAATTTTTCTTCAATCATGACATCCACGACTCCTTTAAAAACCGGAACGGCGGTAATAGCCGCAAAATAGACGGTACGGGGTTCGATAACAGCAATCCCGATGGTATAGTTATGGGTAGAATCGTTGGCAAATCCGATAAAAGAAGTATGATAGCTGTTAACGTATTTTCCCTTTTTAGCGATATGTGCCGTACCGGTTTTTCCGCCGATTTCCAGCCCCGGTGTTTTTGCACCTACTCCGGTACCTTCATTGACTGTTTTGATCAGTATTTGTTTCATTCTCTCAGCTGTCGATGGAGAAATTACTTGAGTCGGAGTTTGTACTTGCATAGGGATTGCCCGACCATTGTCGTCATACAGTGCATCTACTACCATTGGATTGATCAGTTTTCCTCCGTTGTTAAAGACATTAAATGCTTTAACAAGCTGCATAGCGTTAGCCCGCATTCCGTAACCGTATGAGGTGATTGCTTTATAGAGATAATTATTTAATTGGGTAGAACTTGGGATGGAGCCTCGTTTTTCATAGGGTAGATCAATTCCGCTAAAATGGGTAAATCCAAACCGTTTTAATCCTTCTGTGTATTCCACACCATTTAGTTTTTGAGCCAGTTGAGCAATTCCAATGTTGGAGGAATGAACGAGAACATCTTCGGCACTGATCATATGAAACGGATGCTCATCTACGATGGTTTTTCGTCCCATCGTCATTCGCCCGTTATGCCCGTTAACCATATCATAAGGGTTAATAAGTCCCTGATCGAGAAGAAGAGCAAAGATAATCGGCTTAATAACAGATCCTGGTTCATAACTGTATTCAATAGCATTGGTATTTAAAGAAGGGTAATCAGAAGTACGGATATGGCTTGGGTCAAATCGGTTGGAACTTGCCAATGCAATCACTTTGCCGGTTTTTGAATCCATGACGGTAGCAATAATTTCATCGGCTTGGAGTTGTTCTTTGATTTTATCGGTAACTGCTTCTATGCGGGTTTGAAACGTGATAGGAATGTTGAGTTTGACGGTGAGACCATTGATTTGGCGTTTCAAATCACTCTGATGATTTAAAATAAGATAACCGTTGACATCACGGAGTGCTTTTTGGATTTTATTTTGCTGAGGGTTAAGTTCTTCATCAAAAAATTTTTCTAATCCTTTAATACCATATACACGGGTGTATCCATCTTCTTCCATTTTACGCGGATATCCCAAAAGAGGAGTTAAAAGTTTACCGTAAGGATAGGTTCGAGCTTCACCGCTTTCGATAATGTTAAGTCCTTGTAACACTCGTTGACCACTGGATGTTTCATATTCGATAAAAACACCTAAGCGGCGCAGCTCGAACCCGAGAGTTTTGAGATACATTGCTTCTTTGGGGCTAATGTGGTAGCTTAGTGTTACCGAGCCTTTGCGGGTATGGAGACGTTGGCGGATTTCACTGGCCTCAATTCCGCTGTAGATACTGAAAAGCTGAACAAAAAGTTCTTCTTTATCAGGATCGATATTACGAGTGTTAACGACAGCTTTATAGAGCTTTTGTGTGGTAGCGATACTAAAGCCGTCTGCACTGATAATGGAACCGCGTTGAGCTTTTACTCTATCTTCGGAGAAGATAGAGGGGATATCTCGTTCATGTAATGCGGTATAGAGCATCACTGTCAAAAAAATGATGAAACCGAACAGTAGCACGAGAAAAAGAGCAAGGATCTTTTTTGATTTATTGGTATGGCGCATATGAGGAAGGCTAAATCACATTTGTGTTCGGGTAATTTCTTTGTACGCATTTAGAGCTTTATTTCGTACTTCGAGCATCAATTTCATACTGATTTCCGCTTTATCGATGGCAATAGCCGCTTGATGAAGGTCTTTGACGCTTCCGGTGGCGATATCGCTCATTGCCTTTTCACCTTCGACTTGCATTTGGTTGACATTACCGAGAGCATTTTTAAGCTCTTGAGCAAAATCGGTAGTACCGTTCTCAACACTTCCGCTACTTTTGCTTAAAAGCAAATCTGCAGTGGAGAGTGCTTTGATAGATTGAATATCAGCCATAAAAATTATCCCTTAAATTATGCTTGCATCATTGAAATGGCACTGGAAGCCATATTCTTCGCACTTTCAAATGCGGCTACATTGGCTTGGTATGACCTTGTTGCTTCCACTAAATCGGCCATTTCAACAACCGGATTAATATTAGGATAGGCGACATAACCGTTGGCATCCGCATCAGGGTGTGAAGGTTCATATTTCATTTTCGGAGCCGTATCGTCACGAGTGATTTTATCAACCACGACCGTACTGATCGCAGGATGAGGTTTAAGTCCTGAAAGACCTTCTTTGAGTGGATCACTGTATCCCAAGGCGGAGGTATTTTCCTGCAAGGCTTGATTGAATACGGTGTTGAAATCAACTGCTTTGAAAATGACCTCTTGACGGCGGTAAGGTCCCCCCTCGTTAGTACGGGTTGTTTGGGCATTGGCAATGTTCGAACTGATGGCGTTGACACGGACTCGTTGTGCAGAGAGACCGTAGCCACTGATATCAAAACTGTTTAAGAAAGCCATAGATTGTCCTTATCTATCAAGATGTTTTAGCCGATGCATCAATAACGCTTTTATAAATACCGGTTCCTTTTTTCTTGGCGGCAATGAGCGCATTGTACATCATCGAGTTTTTTGACATTTCGGTTGTTTCGACATCCAAATCGACGCTGTTCCCGTCATTTCGAGTCATATGACCGTCTCGAAAAAACATCGTCGGTTTTAGATCGCTTGGGATCGATGACGTGTCCATATGCATTCCGTTGGTTTTTACCATTGGAAGAGTTTGTGATTTATCATGGAAGATCTGAGCACTTTTTTGAGCCAGCGTTTCTTCAAATCGGATATCTTTTGGACGATAGAATGGGGTATCGGCATTGGCGATATTTCCGGCAATCATATCTTGACGAGCGGCACGATAGTCGAGTGCTTCATTCATCAAATTATTAGCTTTGGAAATCGTTAGACCCACATTGAACCCTTTTCTTTTAAATTACTTTAAAGGAGTAAAGCAAAAAACATTCCAATCCTATTTTATCGAACTCTTGCCTAAAGCTCGATATACTATGTGAAAATTATACAGTATAAGTTCCGGAATGGCTGATAAAAAATTATTTCTTTTGACAACGGCTTTAATTACGATAGGGATTATTTGTTCCTATACTCTTTCAGCCTATACAGTTATTTTATTTGAATACAACAATTTTCACTTTGTTATTAGGGAACTTTTGGTTGGGATTCTTTCGATTGTGATTATGTGGTTTCTCGCACAGCTTAATCCTGATGTATGGTTACATCGTCTAGGTTTGACGCTCTTTTTCGGAGGGATTTTTTTGATGCTGGTAATGCCTTTTTTACCTACATCATTGGTTAGTGAAGTTGGGGGTGCAAAACGATGGATTAAATTACCTGGTTTTTCACTTGCTCCGGTAGAATTTTTTAAAATAGGATTTGTTTATTTTTTGGCGTGGAGTTTTTCTCGTAAATTGGGTCATCATGCTGATATGGGGATAACTGAAGAATTCAAGCGGGTAGCTCCTTATGCGGCTATTTTTATTTTGGTAATGTTCCTTATCGCATTTTTACAAAATGATTTAGGACAAGTTGTTGTTTTGGCTTTAACATTGGCCTTTATGCTCTTTTTTGCGGGGAGCAGTTTCCGTTTTTTCATGACGTTGATAGCGGGATCGGTGAGTTTTTTTCTCTTTTTTATTTTAACTTCCGAACACCGTATTGAGCGTATTTTATCATGGTGGGCATCGGCACAAAGTACAATTCTTGCTTTTTTCCCTGAATCTATTGCACAACATTTGCGGATTGATAACGCTGAGGAAGCGTATCAAATTGGACACTCCTTGAATGCAATTCATAATGGCGGTATGCTTGGTGCCGGATTAGGTGGTGGAACTTTTAAGTTGGGGTTTTTAAGTGAAGTTCATACCGACTTTGTTTTGGCGGGAATAGCAGAAGAATTCGGGTTTATTGGAGTATTTGTGGTCACATTTTTATTCATTTCTTTACTGCATCGTCTTTTTAAAATAGCCAATCGGTCTCATAATGATACGGCGTATCTTTTTAGTCTAGGGGTAGGGCTTTTGATTACATTTGCCTTTATGGTTAATGCATATGGGATCAGTGGGCTTACACCGATTAAGGGGATATCAGTACCATTTTTAAGTTATGGTGGTTCAGCAATGTTGGCTTCTGCGGTTGGAATAGGGATGGTATTGATGCTTTCTAAAAAAATAGAATACAAGTCGGGTGACAGAAAATGAATATTATTTTTACTGGTGGTGGAACAGGAGGACATTTAGTTATTGCCCTTTCATTAGCGGAGGCAGCACGTGATAGAGGGCATCGTGTATGGTTTATAGGCTCCACCTCTGGGCAAGACAAGCAGTGGTTTGCTGAAAGTACTTTATTTGAAAAAACTTATTTTTTGGAAACTACCGGTGTGGTCAATAAAAGTGGTTTTAGTAAATTAGATGCATTGTGGAAGATATTCAAAGCGGTTATGACGTCTAAAGAACTAATTCGTGATTTTCATGCTGACGTAGTGGTAAGTGTCGGGGGATTTTCGGCTGCACCTGCTGCACTTGCTGCTGTGATCACAAAAATACCATTGTACATTCATGAACAAAATGCGGTTACAGGAAAACTTAACCGTTTGCTTCGTCCGTATGCTAAAGGATTTTACAGCTCGTATGAAAAAGGGGATAATCATTGTGATTATCCGGTTAATCCCCTCTATTTTCAAAAAGCACGTATTCGAGATAGCATTAAAACGGTAATATTTTTAGGGGGATCACAAGGGGCAAAATTCATCAACGATTTAGCTTTAGAGATCGCTCCATGGCTTGACCATGGTGGAATATATATTATCCATCAATGTGGCTTGAAAGAAGAAGAACGAGTCAAATTGGCATATAAAGAGATGGGAATAAATGCGGAAGTGTATGGGTTTACGACTGATATTGTAGAACTGATTAGCCGAAGCGATTTTGCTATTAGTCGTTCAGGTGCCAGTACCCTTTGGGAACTATGTGCTGCTCAGGTTCCAGCATTTTTTATCCCTTATCCTAATGCGGCAGGGGATCATCAGTATCATAATGCTCGTTATGTGATTGAACATGGTATGGGTTGGTGTGAACGTCAAAATAAAACTATATTACAGAAGCTTAAAGAGGCGATTATGAGTGATATAGGTGAAAAAAGCGAAGCGTTAGGAAAACTGATCGCACCGGATGGAGCAGCGCATATCATTGAAAAGATCGAAAAACGATAAAAATAGAGTTCATCCGCGTTTGTTTCCCTTTTTGCTATAATTCGCCCACTTATTGCCACCAGCAAGGGCAGTGAGGAGAGAATTTCAAAAGGAGTTTCACTATGAAACACGCATCCATGGGCAAATATCGCCCGTATCCACAAGTTGATTTGCCAAATAGAACTTGGCCGTCTAAAACCATCACGCACGCCCCTATTTGGTGCAGTGTCGATCTTCGCGACGGAAACCAAGCGTTGATCACCCCGATGAATTTGGATCAAAAACTCTCTCTCTTCACCCTCTTGCTGAAACTCGGATTTAAAAATATCGAGGTGGGATTCCCCTCCGCATCGAAAGTCGAATTTGACTTTTTGCGTATCCTTGTGGAGCAAAAATTGATTCCCGATGATGTCACGGTACAAGTTCTCGTCCAAGCGCGCGAACATTTGATTGACAAAACGTTTGAAGCGTTGGCGGGAGTCAAAAAAGCGATTGTCCATTTGTACAATTCGACTTCGGTCGCACAGCGCAAGATCGTCTTCGGCAAAGAGCAAGACGAGATTATCGCTCTTGCAATGGAGGGGGTCGATATGGTCAAAGCCCGCGCGTTGAAACATGACGGCGAGATCATGCTCGAATACTCCCCTGAGAGCTTTACGGGGACGGAACTCGAATTTGCCGCCCGTATCTGTAACGCCGTAACGGATCGTTGGGGTATCAGTTCTGAGCGTAAAGTAGTGATTAACCTCCCCGCAACCGTCGAGATGGCGACACCGAACGTCTATGCCGATCAGATCGAGTGGATGAGCCGTCACCTCACCAACCGTGAGTACGTATTGATCTCGACACATACTCACAACGACCGCGGAACCTCCGTTGCCGCAACGGAGTTGGCGTTGTTGGCGGGGGCGGATCGTGTCGAGGGGACGTTGCTCTCCAACGGTGAGCGCACCGGAAACGTCGATATTATCACATTAGCGCTCAATATGTACACCCAAGGGGTTGATCCTGAGTTGGATTTCAGCGATTTGGAGAGCGTTGTACGTGTCGTAGAAGAGTGCACCGATATGAAAACCCATGAACGTCACCCGTATGTGGGTGAACTCGTCTACACGGCATTTTCAGGCTCCCACCAAGACGCGATCAACAAAGGGTTGGCGTATCAGCGTGCCAAAGAGGATGCGTTTTGGGAAGTACCGTACCTCCCTATCGATCCGAGTGATGTAGGACGCAATTATGAGGGGATTATCCGTATCAATTCTCAATCAGGTAAAGGGGGGGTAGCCTACGTCCTCGAAGATAAATTCGGCTATTCGTTGCCGAAGAAAATGCACCCTGAGATCGGAACCATCGTTCAGCGCGTTACCGATGAAGCGGGACGCGAACTCTCAAGCGAAGAGATTTTAGACATCTTTGAGGAGACCTATTTCGGCGAGCCGCATGACATCGAATTTGTGGACTATTCGGTGATCTCGGAGAGTGCAAAAGAGCACTCCGCAAAATGTGTGTTGGAATACACCCATAACGGCAAGACGATCCGAAGCGAAGGGAGCGGGAACGGTCCTATCGATGCGTGTAAAAATGCATTGATGGTGGAGTATTCCCACAGCTTTAAAATCCTCTCCTACTCTGAGCATTCACGCGGAGAGCTTTCCAGTGCCGAAGCGGTCGCGTACATCGAGATCCAGAGCGAGAGTTTGGAGAAATTTTTCGGGGTAGGGTGTGATAATGATATCACCGTAGCCTCGATCAAAGCGATGTTTAGTGCGTTGAATCGAGCGTTTTCGTAACCTTTTCGTCTTCTTCGTCATCCCCGACCTGATCGGGGATCTAGCTCTTTAAATTTATTTCAATATATGCCACGGTTTATCAGTAAGAGGGTTAATTACCTTATGATTTTCGTCTGTGACAAATGTATCTTGAAAAACTTTCCAACCATTTTTATACGGAACAAACATCCATAGCCTTGACCTGTCTTCCTCTAATCTTAATGCGTTCCCATAAAGAGGGCTTTCGACAGTATCTAACATCAATATAACTTTAATTTTTTTGTTATCAATGTTGATTTTACTATTTCCGAAACACCATTTTTGATTTAATTCATCTTTATAACACTTATTTTGAAATAGTCTATTAAAATAAATCGAATTTTCATCATAAGCTTTGCCTGCTCGTATAAAAGGACCTTCCCATTTATATGTGTACTCATTAATAACCCATAATTTATTTTTTATGATAGAGCTACATGTAGGTTGTAAAGCACCTTCATGCCAATTAGTATAGGCGGTGACTTCTCCATCTTTATTAATGTTAACACTTATAAAATTATTTTTTACTTGTTCATTTGTCACAGCCCAATTTCGTTCTTTTGGAATATTCTTCCATAAATCTTTATCTGTGTAATGACCAGTATATTTTGCTAAAATATTTTGCTGTTGACATTTAATAGGTTCATCCGAACTCCACAGTGAAGTAAACATTACAAATAAAAAAAATATTTTATACATGGTAATCCTTATTAATCTTAACTCGCCTTATGCGTCTGTTCCACTTTTAACCGCTCTGCTATCCAAACCTTGATAATCGATTGGCGTGTCACCCCGATCTTTTTGGCTTCGATGTCGAGTGCATTGACGATCCATTCGGGAAAATCGACATTTACTTTTTTCGGTTGTGTTCCGATCCGTTTTGCAGTGGTGAGATCGAGATGCTCACTTATATCTTCGCCTGAGTCAAACAGTTCATCTAATTTTTCAGCTTTCATCGTAAATCCTTGGTATAAAAATAGTATCATTTCTATACTTTTATGTCAATCTTTTAAATATCTTATCTACTTTTCTTTTTAACAAGAAAAGTAGCAAAAGAAAATCGCCTTGCGACAAGTCGCTGACGGTCGCTTCACACTACTGCGAGCGACCTTGCTCATGGTGGTATCGCAAGGCAGAAGATTATTTGATGATATGATTTTCGCAGAGTGAGAAAATACAAAACAATCCCCACGATCCAATTCCTAGAGCCGCGTGTGATGCAGAAGTGCAAGGAGTCACGCGAGCGTTCATGGATCGAGGTATGCTCTTTTGCTACTTTTTGGCTAAACAGAAAAGTAGAATTACTATTTAAACCAATCAGTGATACAATAAACGAACTAAAATAAAGAGGTTGCAATGCCAACGATTAGCTTGTTTTACGGAATCGTTATTAGTCTTTATTACTTTGACAATGAAAAACATCATACGCCTCATATTCATGCAAAATATCAAGATTTTTCGGGGGTATTTGATATAGAGAGTGGAGAGATGATTGAGGGAGATTTGCCAAAAAACAAGGTAAAGCTTACAGTGGCATGGATGGAGATTCACAAAGAAGATTTGATGGCAGACTGGGAACTTGCTATCACTGGTCAAGCTGTTTTTAAAATTGAACCGTTGAAATAACCATGAGTATTTATGTCAAATCAGTAGAGATTTTCGAGTTTCCAAAGCTCTCTATTACGTTTAATACCGACGAGAAAAAAATATTTGATGTCTCTCCCTATTTGGACAAAGGGATATTCACAGAGCTTCAAAA
>NZ_JBAQPS010000027.1:0-5333 GCF_049305995.1 Sulfuricurvum sp. | reverse complement strand
AAAATCCCACCAATAGCACCGCCTACAATGCCACCTAGAACCTCGGACGCTTTAAACCCATCATCTTTCACGGCGAAACGTTTTGACGCGACAACCGTACCGTTTTGCACGTTGTGCGTGCTACTTTGCGCTTTTAGGTTCAACCCTGTTTGCATCTGGGAGCATCCGCTCATCATTAGAGTTGTAGCCATCGCCACAGAGAGTAAAATCGACTTTTTCATTTTGTTTCCTTATGTATTTATTTTTTTTGTTATTCGTAGTCCGAAACTGATCGGCTACTTGTGATTTCATTTCCGTATCCCAAAATTATCCGAAGTTTTCTGGTCTTAGTTTCGAAAATATCATTCCCGTAAGAATTCTTTGGGATTTCTATAGTCCAACTCCCGTGTGGAGAAGAATCATCTTTGAAAACTACGATTTTGTTGGCGGCCAGAACGCTAAGTGTCTTTTGCCCCTTGTTATTCGTCGCCGCCGGTTGTTGCGCTTCATTATATGTTTTAGCTCTAGGAGCCAATTCATAATTATTCTGATCTGCTGCCTCGGCCACCATCTTTGAGTCGTCGTTATATGTTTTAGCTCTAGGAACTAAGTCATAGTTATCATCATCCGCTGAAGTGTTATTAGTGTCAGCACTACCGCTTTTGTTTAAATCTTGTTTCTCCACTTGACCAACCGCTTGGGATTGAATATGGTTTGTTGCGAAACACCCTTTGGTAAAGGCAAAAATTATTGCGATCAAAAGCATTGTCACAAACCCTTCGGCAAACCCTATCAATGTGTATTTGATTTTTTCGTTGTTCATCTTTTTTTACCTTATATATTGTTTTGTTTGTGTGAAAACACAAAATCTGCTACGGACGAGGCATGCCATTTATAGGCAACCCCTCTTCCTCCTTCGAACGGTTTTGGCAGCTTTGTCCAATTCTCTTTTCTCACACATACTTTGATTTGAGCTTCTTTTAAACCCAAGATGTTGCACATATTTTCCCGCATGAGTATAGGGCCATACTGGCTAATCAATTGCGCGATATATTCTTCTCTATTGCTTGCTTCTTTTTTCATTTTACATACCCTCGCGCGTCAATGTCAATCTCGTCGCCCACATCTCTTTTCACAAGCACCACCTCACAAGCATTCACCCTTTCGGGATATCCTTGTATTACCATGTGCGTATTTACAACCCCACCATAGTCCAATATATCCGTGTATGTATCCAATATTTTTGTCGTTTCTCTGTATCGAGCTTTTTCAATTCTTTCTTGGCTACTGTAACCGCCAACCATCCATGTTGAGTCACACATAATTTGCGTTTTATAAAAATATTTGATATGGGTTTTAAGAAATTTTCGAAAATTTTTGTTGATGGGAGCATTCAAATCAGCCACAACCGAATCTTTCGAAAAAAAGACCACAGCCCTGTGCATTTTACCGGGTTCATCCCGCTGTTCTGTATAAATATTTTGGTACTCCGCTTGATAACCAGAAGCGTTCGCCGAAACAAAATAAAACAAAATCATTAATAGAAATCTCATCACCTTTCCTTACATAATAATTACGGCTGTAGGATCTACGAGCCGCCACGTTGCGAATGCAACAAGAATAAAAAGTGTTAAAAAATAGAAAAATTTTGCCACTTTCGACTACCTTTCAATCAGAACTACGGAACACCCGTTTTTTACATCATATTCATTTTTAATGTAAACCGTCGGCCATCGATACACGATCGCGTTTTTAGCATTGATCATCTTTTCGATTGCGTCGATGCGTTTTTCGGAAATAATAAAAGCTTTTTTGCGCGACATTTCCGTGAGTGCATCCGGTGAAGTTTGACAAAAAATCTTTACCACACTGAATTTCTGGTTTTTCGATCCGACGATAAAATCGTTAAACTTAGCATTATTTTGAAAATGCTCATCAAAGATGATTTCGTCTTTTTGAAAAGAGACCATCCCAATTTTTTTATTGTCAGACGCAACTGCCGAAACAGACAAAAGAGCCACAACAATTAGAAATAATTTCCGCATAATTAGCCCCCTTTCAGAATGTGATCACGTAGCCAATATTGGCACTATTATCCAACCCGTTGCTCGTAAACTGCGTTGTAATATCTAAACGAATTTCGTCCCCTTTCGCATTAATTCTGCGAGCCATCCCCGCGAACGCATTAACCCCGCCAGTATTCATTGCCCGACCGAGCCCTGCGCCCGCGAAGAGTCGAAGATTTTCAATTTTAATGATGTCTTTTTTGGCATCGAGGAAGAATTGTGTATCTTGACCACCTTTGTTATCTGCGTTTTGTCGCAATGCTCCGGACAACTCATACGCCCATCCCTCTCCAATATTGGCACTCACCTTCAACCCTGACAAGCTGTGCCCCCCCTCTGCTATCCCAACAAATGGGCTAACCTCATAAGAACTAATATCCGCGTTTGAAACCGCAACCATCGTTATTAGTGATAGCAATACTCTTTTGAACATTTGTTTTCTCCTTGTTCCTAATTAAAATGAAAAATTAACGCTTGAGCGTGCGGCCACATTCTGACCAACTGCTGATACACCGACATTAACAAATGTGTCGCGTGTTGCTCTGCGTGAATACGAAATACCAAGCGCAGTAGCTGATTTGTATTGTCCAACGCCAATGCTCATAGCATTTACGCGACCATTTTCGATGATTGCTGGTGAAGAAAGAGCCATAGCTAATGCTGTCCCCTCCGCAATTTCTCCGCGAAGATTTTGTTCGAGATCATTAATTTTTTGGTCTGTGTAGCCATTCGCACTTTGAAGTGTTTGGTTAAGTTGACCAACATTTACGGCATCGGTATCGAGTACCCCTGCAGCGACATTAGTAATTTGTCGTTCATTCCCAGACGAACCAACTGATACGGTATTTGATCGATTGTTCGTTGAACCATCCCCAATAGAAACCGCATAATCAGCGGTTGTCACTGTGTTCGCACCCAAGCTCGTTGCATGTTCAGCATTTGCGGTTGAGTTGGCACCAAGCGAAACGCTGTCTGTGCCTGCTGCTAATGAGTTGTATCCAACTGCAGTTGTCGGATCCGACATCGCGCGCGCGCCAGAACCGATAGCAACCGACCCAAAATAATGTGCTTCTGCCCCTGCCCCGTAGGCAACAGTATTCATTCCATCCGCAATAGCAAAAGTTCCGATAGCGATTGCACTAGATGAGTCATTAATCCCAAGACCCGTCGTTGCTCCAACACCCAAAGAAATTTGACCAAAAGGCATCGTTCCGTTAGTTGCTGATGCGAGTCCCAAATTAATATTCGTTACATTGCTGTAATCAACCCCACCGCCTCCCGACAATCCACTGACCGCTGTGTCTGTATACGCTGTTGAGGCATTATATACATTTGTCGCGCTCGTGCTTATTGCATTATAAACAGGGGTTAAGTCCGTTGATCCGCCACCACCACTCACACCGCTAACCGCTGTGTCTGTATAAGCGTTTGCCGTGGTGATTGCTGCAGCCGTCTGTGTGTTAGTGTAAGTTACTGCATTGTTGTAAATTGCGTCTGCGTAAGCTTTCGTTACGATATCCCCTGCAGCGGTCGGCGCCGCGATTTTGTATCCCGTGAGAGTTCTTCCTCCGAGATTAAAAACACTAGCTCCGATAACACCAGTGGAACTAAAAACTACATCACCGGCATTAACAGTTGACGCACCATAACCGAAAGCCATACTGTAAGATTGTTGTGCATCGGAATTAACACCGTAGGCCATACTGTAATCACCGTTCGCATGTGATCCGTGACCGAATCCCATTGAATCACCATATGCAGATGAACCGTCCCCGATAGCAATCGAATGATCGCCAAAACCAAAATCAGTTTGTGAATTGTTCCCGATTGAGATTGAACCAATCCCCCAAGAGTTTGCGTTTTTGCCTATCGAAACACTATCGGTGCCAGTTGCTTGAGCACCACCACCAACGGCTACCCCATCATTTGCCGCAGAAGAATATGCACCAATCGCTAGACTAGAAGTATAAGGCAACCCAAGAGACAAGTTGCTCCAAGCATAAGCTGCAGCACCGAGTGCAATATTCCCGTTAATACCCAAAGAAGGGCTGCTCTCTTCCGCGATTGCCCCATCGCCGATAGCAACCGCTCTCGATCCAGAAGCACCAACATCTGTATTAACTGTACCGCCTCCAGCGGTATAGTCTGCCGCATTCAAGGATTGAATGCTCATTAACAAAGACGCGACAATTATTGATCTTTGCACTTTTTTTCTCATCATTTAGTTAGCTCCTCACAAGTTAAGATATTAAAACGACAAAATATTATCCCAATGTATACTATTTGTCAATACTTTTAATTAACTTTTTGATTACTTTTGATTTTTTTGTAAAATTTCTTTGAGATTTATTCCGCATATTCACAAAAATAAAGAGCTTTTTCGGTTGGAGATAACCCCTTTTGCTTGATGATCTATTCTCGATAATGTTTGTTGTGAGAGTTCTTCCGCATATTTTGTTTATGTGCGTAAAATAGGGTGTACTTTATTTTAACACCCTGCCCTCTCGCCCTTTTGTGTAAATTATGGGTTATGTTTTTATTTTTTTTACACTTTTGTGTTATAATCTTAGAATCTATTTTTACACAAAGGGTTAATGATGAAGTATAGTGACTTGACAGACAAGCAGTGTCTCGATGTTAGTATGCGTATCAATCGACTGTCAAACGATTTCGATAAGGAATTTGGTTTCGGTTTAACTATCACCGACAAAGAGGGGGAAGGTATTCTCGGAACAGGGCTGACAGTTCGAGAAAACGGGTCGAGTCCATTCCATTTTACGCTCAATGAAACAAATGATCAAATTCAAATTGAAGCGGTTCTCTCAAGAAAATTACAGTTCGATTCAACCGATCTTCTCAGATATCAACGACGGTACAAACGACGATCAAAAAAATATGAATCTTTCTGCAGCACTTTGATCCGTCTCCGGGAGCTTAATATCAATCTCCAAAACAATCTTGATCCATACCTTGCTTGGTTTGACGAGCACGACATTACACACGATAAGATTGTCGATGAATTAAAAGAATCGCGAAGATTAACATCGATCATGTTAGATATCAGAGCATTACACGAATTCAAGGTGTCCGAATGAGTGGTCAGCGTATTGGATATATCCGCGTTTCTTCGGAAGATCAAAATCCTGACCGCCAGCTGGAGGGAATAACTCTCGATCGATCATTTATTGATAAAGCCTCTGGAAAATCAAAAAACCGCCCTGCTCTCACAGAATGTCTCAACTATATTCGTCAAGGCGATACGCTCGTTGTCCATTCAATGGATAGGCT